>JAGLRU010000398.1 GCA_023136145.1 Alphaproteobacteria bacterium | reverse complement strand
ATTAACAAAGCGTGAGAAACACACTCTGGGAGGCGCGGGAAATGTTGTGGCTAATCTAGCAGCACTAGGTGTCCATGCGACGCTAGTAGCGACAGTAGGCGATGATGCAGCAGGTGCGGATGTCAAAAAACAACTAGAGGAACTCGGAGTTCTGGCAGAATTTAAAACGTCATCCAGCCTATCCACAACGGTTAAAAGTCGCTTTGTCTGCGGCACACAGCAAATGCTGCGGGTGGATTGTGAAAAGACGATGCCTATTTCCGCCGATATAGAAGACGAAATTATCAGCCGCATTGAAAAACTCATTCCGAACATGGGGGCGGTCATTTTATCCGACTATCAAAAAGGGATGCTCACTGACAAAATAATAGTTGCAGCGATAGGCTGCGCGAACCGTCATAACAAGCCAGTGATTGTCGATCCGAAAGGGAACGATTTTCTACGTTATCGCGGCGCGACCGTCATTACGCCCAACCGTAAAGAATTGGAAGTCGTCTCTGGCATGAAAACAGGGACGGACGATGAAGTCCGCGTCGCCGCCATAAAGCTGATAATGGATTGCGATATTGAGACGGTGCTTGCCACGCGCAGTAAGGATGGTATGTCCCTTATTTCCAAAGAGGCTACGCCCGTTCATATTCCCGCGAAAGTTCGCGAGATTTATGATGTCTCTGGTGCAGGCGACACGGTCGTTGCTGTTTTTGCTGTGGGTATGGCGGTTGGTTTGCCGATCAGAAATGCGGCACTACTGGCCAACATCGCCGCCGGAATCGTGGTTGGCAAACCGGGAACTGCTACGGTTCGTTCGGATGAGATTCGTGCTATGCTTGAGGAAAATATTGTCATGGAAAAGCCTTCTTCAGCGTTAAAGGCGACGAAACTTGCGACCTTGCAAAAAGCTGCTACTCAAGCTGAACGTCTGCGTGTTCGCGGTCTGAAAGTTGGATTTACAAATGGCTGCTTTGATCTTTTGCATTCGGGACATTTGTCCACTATGCGTCAGGCGAAAGCTGTCTGTGACTTTCTGATTGTGGCGATCAACAGCGATGCCTCCGTAAAGCGATTGAAAGGTAATTCTCGTCCTGTGCAAAATCAGGATACGCGGGTGGATATTCTTTCCGCGCTTGATATGGTGGATATGGTTGTCGTTTTTGATGAAGACACCCCCATCACTCTGCTTAAGGAAATTAAGCCTGATCTCCTTGTCAAGGGAGGCCAGTATAAGCTGGAGGAAGTCGTCGGATATGATCTCGTTATGTCGTACGGCGGAAAGATCGTTCGCGCCGATATGGAAGAAGGCTTTAGCACCACCGACATCGTAAACAGAATGGCGAGTTGATTGGTTGTCTTATGTCTGACATTCAGTTTTATTACATAATTAAATAATAATATTTAGAATATTAAACGAATCTGCACTTTTCAATTTATATTTATTAACTTTTCTATGGCATTCTAAAACTGGAGAAATCTAATAGAGAACAGTGGTTTATAGATAATGATAAACGATTCCATACAAAAAATTCCTTCGTTAAATACTCCGGAAATCGTGTCGGAGCAAAAGGGAATGCGTATTGGTGAGCGTCTGGTGGGGCAGGGGCTAATCACTATGGATCAGCTTAATGTCGCTCTTCATGAAAAGCAGAAAAACAGAAAGATGCTTGGTGAGACGCTTGTTGAGCTTGGCTTTTTAGATGTAGATGTTCTGACAACTTTTCTGGCAGAATCGACTGGTTATCAGCAATTCGATCCGAAAAAGACATTACTGGATCCGGAAGCACTTGAACTCATCGTTAAAAAAGAAGCCCTTAAACACCAGATGTTGCCCATATCCATTTCTTCTGAAAAGAGTGAACTCAGCGTGGCGATGGCTGATCCTTACGATGTTGTAGCTTTAGATAAACTAAAGCAGGTTTTGCCACGCGGATTCAGCCTTAATCTTAAAATCTGCTCCCCCGCCATTATCGCAGATGCCATTCACAAAGCTTACGGAGTATCGACTTCCATTGATGCTATACTCAAAGAGATTTCCGGCGACATTTCGGCAGCAAAAAAGAATATTGAAAATCTTTCGGAAGAAGAAGCTTATAGTCACCCAATCGTTAGGCTCGTTAACGCGATGGTATTCGAGGCAGTCAAGATGGGTGCCTCGGATCTTCACTTTGAGCCGGAAGAAAATTTTGTGCGTGTCAGATACCGTATAGACGGCGATCTTATCACCATGCATACACTCCACCGTGAATATTGGAACGGAGTGTGCCAAAGACTCAAGATCATGTCACAAATGAACATTGCCGATAAACTAACACCGCAGGATGGACGTTTTAGCATGAACGTAGGGGGGCGCGAGGCGGATTTCAGGGTATCCGCGCTGCCTACAATTCATGGCGAAAATATCGTGCTGCGTGTACTGGATAAAAGCGCAAGCATCATGCCGCTTGAAAAGCTGGATTTCAGCGAACATAACATGCATCTGATTCAGAAATCACTTGCCAGACCGGAAGGTATCATCATCATCACAGGCCCCACTGGGAGCGGAAAGACAACAACCCTTTATTCCATGATAAACGCCATTAATATGCCGGACGTAAATATCATGACTCTTGAGGATCCAGTGGAATATTCGCTAGGTCTTATCCGACAGTCGAGCGTGCGAGATGGTGCCGGATTCACCTTCGGTGAAGGTGTCAAAGCACTCCTGCGTCAAGATCCCGACATTATTTTCATCGGCGAGGTGCGGGACAAGGTGACTGCGGAACAGGCTCTAAAAGCCGCGATGACTGGTCACCAAGTTTTCACGTCTCTACATACCAATGATAGTTTCGGAGCAATTCCACGCTTGATGGATCTAGGGCTACAACCCGGAATGATGTCAGGAGCAATTATCTCTTGTTTTGCGCAACGGCTTGTAAGGAGGATTTGTCTGAAATGTAAAGAGTCCTACAAGGCATCGCCAGAAGAATGCAAGCTCCTGAAAGCAGATCCAAAATCTCCACCAACGCTTTACAGGGGAGCTGGATGCAAGGAGTGCAACAACAGCGGATACAAAGGACGTCTCGGCATCCATGAGATATTATATATGGATGAGGAGATTGAGACAGCAATCACCATAGGCGGAAATAAATCCGATTTGAAAAAAATCGCTCGCAAAAATAACTTTAAGAGCATGAGGGCTGACGGTATTTTGAAAGTATACGAAGGACTTACCAGCCTTGAAGCACTGATGAAAACAGTCAATTTCGCCGACCGGATGTAACGGCCACCTTACTACTGGATCAGATTATCACTGCTCCTTTTTCGGCGCACGTTTTAGTATTTCATCGCCAAAACATCTCGGCATCACCCCAAGGAGCCAGCATAGCGCGTGCATCTGAAACGGGAAAGCAATCGATGCTTTTTTTGCATCAAGCCCACGTCTGATAATTTCCGCTGCACGATTTACTTCCATTATGAACGGCATTTTGAAGCCATTAACATCGGTAAGCGGCGTTTTCACAAAGCCCGGAAAAATCGTCGAGACAGTAATACCATTCCGTTTCAGCAGGGGTCGAAGCGCATCCCCATAAGCACGCACCGCAACTTTGCTGACGCTATAGGCGGGCGCATTCGGTATCCCACGAAATCCTGCCATTGAACTCATTAAAACAATATGTCCCGATTTACGGTCGATCATTCGCGGAATCATGGGATTGATGGTATTAAACGTGCCATCGAGATTAACGTCCATGACTTCGCGAAACCTGACATCGCTACGAGAAGCATCCTTTGAACCTCCTGAAATCCCCGCATTAGCAATCAGCATATCAATCGGAAGCCGATCATCCCACTCAAGAATCTTTTCTTCAAAAGCTGGACGGTTCGTTACGCAAAGAACGGAGGTTTCGATAGCCGCTCCTTTCTGAAAACATAAATTTTCAACCTCCCGAAGCCGTTCCTCATTACGCCCCGTCAACAGCATGTTTACGCCCGGTTCTGCATAAAGAATCGCTAGTGCCTTGCCAATGCCGCTGGAGGCTCCTGTAATCAGAATTGTTTTTTGTTTTTTCATAGTATTTTAACCGAGTGTTGTTTTATGATTTATGAAGCGTTATAAATGGAAATCGACTCTTCAGTGAATTTATAGAAAAATAATGACAGCAGCAAGCAATACGCATTTCCTCTCTACACAGCCGAAACTCAGGCGCAGGGGAGTGATGTTGGTTCTAGCCTCTCCTCCAGGAGGTGGAAAAACGACGATCACGCGGAAGCTGATGCAGTTGGATCCACAGACTTCCGTTTCAATTTCTGCCACAACTCGTGCGAAGCGTCCGGGCGAGGAGGAAGGACAGCACTATTACTTCGTCAGCCCTGAAAAATTCAAGAAGATGGTTGATGATGGTGACATGCTAGAGTATGCGCTAGTCTATAACGGTAATATGTATGGCACGCCGAAAGCGCCGGTTAAAAAAATTCTTTCGGAAGGACGGGATATCCTGTTTGATATTGACTGGCAGGGAAAGCGCAATCTGGAGAAATTTGCAGGGGAGGACATCGTTTCCATTTTTCTGCTTCCCCCCAGCTGGAACATATTGAAAGAACGGTTGCACGGACGCGCACGAGATAATGAAGAAGAAATTAAAGAGCGGCTCGATAAAGCACAGGATGAAATATCTCATTACGCTGAATTTCAGTATGTAATTATCAATAACAATCTGGAAGACAGTATCCGGCAGGTACAAGAGATTCTTGAAGCAGAAAGGTTAAAGCGTCACCGCCTCCTTGATATACAGGATTTCGTTGATACGCTAAAACCGTTATGAACAAGCATTACAGCTCTGTAATAATAATATGCACCGTCTTTTTGGCGATATTTTTTCTTGCAGGAAAACTATCGTTAGCCGAAAATCTGCCCACCAACGGTGTCGGGGCTATGGGGTATATAGAGCCACGCTCTCGCATTATCTACGTATCGCATGACGCAGGCCCTGAAGGAGCGCGGATCAAAGAAATTTTCGTGACGGAAGGTCAGCAAGTAAAACGAGGAGATGCCCTCGCCATTTTCAGCGATACACCTCGCAAAAAAGCGAAATTAGCCGATGCTGAAATTCAGACAAAAGTTTTAGAAGCAAAGATTAATGCCGAACTAACGCGACTTGATTTTCTTGAAAAAAACTACAATAGGAAAAAGTCTCTCCTAACCGCGCAAGCAGTATCAAAAACAAATTTTGAGGAAGCCGAACGGGATTTGAAAATTTCAATGGCTAACGTCAATTTGCTAAAGGTGGAGGCGAAATCTGCCGCCGCAAAAGTAAATATCGCCAGAGAAGAGCTGAAACAATCAACCCTTCTGGCTCCAATTGACGGAACGATTTTAAGGATCAGAACCCGTTTAGGAGAAAGAGCCAATGATCGTGGTATCATGGAACTTGCTGATCTAAGTCAAATGGACGTAGTCGCCGAAATTTACGAGCGCGATATTCCTTATATGTCCGTCGGGCAAAAAGCTGAAATTATAGTTCCGGGCTTTTCCGAAGCATTCTACGGCATTGTCAGGGAACTTGGATATCAAGTTCTCAAGAACGATCTCAATAACACAGACCCTCTTTCGGATCGCGATGCCCGTGTTGTCGAAAGCAGAATTTCCCTGCATGACTCCGATGCAGAAAAGCTGCAACATCTTATCTACATAAAAGTGGATGTCAGGGTTAAGCCGTGAGTCCCGTAAAAGCCTTTTTCCTCGCCTCCAGACTCGCATGGCGGCAACTCACGCATGAAAAAGCCAATCTTTTTGCAGCCATGCTTGGGGTGCTGTTCGCCTGCGTACTTGTGTTTATGCAGCTCGGTTTCAAGGATTCTCTTTACGCAAGCATCATCAAACTGCCCGTTGCGATGGAAGGAGACCTTTTCCTGATGCACAAACAGACGGAAGCGATATGGAGGACAGTAAGTTTTTCACGGCAACAACTAAAACGTGCCTTCGCCCTTCCAGAGGTCGAAAAAGCCGTTCCAGTTTATATTTGGATGGCACAGTGGAAAAATCCCGATAACAAAACAAAAAGAACTCTGCAACTCCTCGGCTACGATCCGGATACGAAACTTTTAAAAGGGAAAGATATCCGGGAAAATAAAAAAAGACTGCTTATGCAGGATACACTAATTTTTGACAATCTTTCACGACCGGAATTCGGTCCAGTTGAAAAAATGCTCTCCGAACAAAGACTGTTCACAGAAATAAACGATCATAAAGTGGAAGTGGTTGGCACTTTCAAAATAGGACCTTCCTTTGCTGCCGATGGCAACGCAATAACGAGTGCTCTGAATTTCCTGCGTATTTTTCCTGAACGCCTACCCGAAAGAATTGATCTCGGTGTTATATATCTGAAACCCGGAAGCAATATATTGACAGCGCAGGCGTTCTTGCAACGGAGGCTGGACGAAGACTTGAATGTTATGACCCACGATGAAATGATCGCCGCTGAAATGTCATACTGGCAGGACAATGCTCCGGTTGGGTTTATTTTCGGCTTCGGAGTTGTTATAGGACTGGTTGTTGGCATGGTCATAGTCTATCAAATCCTTTTTACTGACATCACCAATCACCTAAACGAATACGCTACGCTAAAGGCACTGGGATACCCCCATTACTATCTGACTTTCGTCGTTTTCACAGCCTCTCTGATTTTGGCAATCATCGGTTTCGTTCCGGGATTGATCCTGTCGGCGGCTCTTTACCGTCTGTCCGAGGGGGTTTTGTATATACCCATGCCACTTGGGCTTGGAAAAATCCTAACCATTTTTTGCCTTATTCTCGGTATGTGTATTATATCCGGCTCCATCGCCATGAAAAAACTCAAATCTGCCAACCCTGCGGATATGTTCTGATGCCAGTTATCAGTGTCAAAAATCTGAGCTTCAGCTACGGCACCGGTGCCTTGAAACGCGATGCACTAAAAGGAGTCGATCTCGAAATCGAAAAGGGCGAGATTGTCATTTTGACAGGTCCTTCCGGCTCCGGAAAAACGACCCTACTAACAGTTATTGGCGGATTACGCGCCGCCTTCGACGGCAGTGTAGAAGTTCTAGGACAACAAATGATCGGTGCGGAAGAAAGCACCCGCGTCGCACTCCGACAACATATAGGTTTTATCTTCCAGCAGCATAATCTGCTCAAAAGCCTGACATCTCTCCAGAACGTCTGCATGGCACTAGAACTTAGAGATGGCTTAAGTGAATATGATCGCCAAAAAGTCGCCGGAGAAATGCTGAAATCGGTAGGTCTTTCCGATTTTCTGCATAAAAAACCCGACCAACTTTCCGGCGGACAAAAACAGCGCGTTTCCGTGGCGCGGTCGCTAGTTGCAAGACCGGACATTATCCTTGCCGATGAACCTACGGCTTCTCTGGACAAGCAAAATGGACAGGAGATCGTCCATATCCTAAAACGGTTAGCACGCGAGCAAGGAACAACCATCCTGCTAGTGACGCACGATTACAGGATTCTCGATGTCGCCGACCGCAGTCTTTTACTCGAAGATGGTGAAATCACGGGAACTCCGACATAACGTCAGAATTCAAATTTTTCCCCGAAAATGCGTCTGAATTCTTTCTGTTTGACTTCCTTCACCGCACCGGGAGGCAAGTCTCCAAGCGTAAATGAACCATAAGCGGTGCGGATCAGACGGTTGACCTGCACCCCCAGAAAATCCAGCACACGACGAATCTCCCGATTTTTTCCTTCTTTCAGAGACATATCAATCCAGACGTTAGTAGCCTTTGATGATTCTAAAACCGCCTCAATTGCTCCATAGGAAAAGCCGTCTATGCAAACGCCGCTTTTTAACGAATTAAGTTTTTCCTGCGTTATTCTACCGTAGGCACGCACACGATACCGCCGAATCCACCCGGTCGCGGGCAATTCTAGATACCGCGACAACTCCCCGTCATTCGTGAGCAACAGCAAACCTTCGCTGTTTATATCCAACCTACCAACAGAAATCACACGTGGCATATTTTTGGGCAAATGATCGAAAATCGTGTCACGGCCTTTTTCGTCACTGTGGGAGGTAACAAGCCCCGCAGGCTTGTGATAACACCAGAGTCGCGTCTGCTCTTTTTTCCCTACCAGAGCATCATCCACTGTAATAACATCGTTTTCAGACACATTTATAGCTGGCGTTTCCAGAGTTTTACCATTTAGCGTCACACGCCTTGCTGCAATCAAGCGTTCCGCGTCACGGCGAGAACATACGCCCACTCGCGCCAGATGCTTAGAAATCCTTTCGCCTTTTTTCTTCTCACACTCAGTCATATTTGTGTTATACCGCCTTTATGAAGCATGATGACCAAAATAACTATATGGCGCAAGCCCTAGCTGAAGCCAAAAACGCGGCAAAACGGGGTGAGATTCCTGTCGGTGTTATTATCGTGGATAGTACCACTGGAAAAATCATCGCTAGCAAAGGCAACGCAACGGAGGCGGAAAACGATCCTTCCGCACATGCAGAAATTCTCGTCCTGCGAAGTGCCTGCGCTATCAAGGGTACACCTCGATTGCCGGAATGCGACTTGTATGTAACGTTAGAACCATGTCCGATGTGCGCTTCTGCCATTTCATTCGCCCGTATTCGCCGTATTTATTTCGGTGCTTATGACCCTAAAGGTGGCGGCATCGAGCATGGCGCAAAAATTTTCAGCCACACCACCTGCCACCACAGACCGGAAGTATACGGCGGTATCCGCGAGCAAGAATGCGCAAAGTTACTTAAGGATTTTTTCAAGGACAAGAGATAGTTGCTTAGTCCTTATGAGTGCTGGTCAAGCAGGAGGGATTATGGGACAGATATAGTCGGTCGAGTTCACTTTTAATGCGAAAGGCTACATCTTGAGGCGTTTGCCGATCAGTGACAACGGTTATATCAGCTTCAGCATAAATTGGATACCGCACTTCCATCAACTCCCGCAGCAATATTGCAGGGTCTCTTTTCTTCAAAAGCGGACGTTGATTTTTATGCGAAGTGCGTTCGACTAAAGTATCAAGGTCTGCTTTCAACCATATTGAAATTGCTTTCTGTTTTATGACCTTGCGGATTTCTGGCTGAATAAACGCTCCACCGCCGGAGGCCAGCACCATCGCTTCGCCAGATAACAGGCGTTCTATGATCTGTTTTTCTCGTTTGCGAAATTCTTTTTCACCGAATTTTTCAAAAATTTCTGAAATAGTGCAATTCGCGGCAAGCTCAATCTCACTATCCGCATCAACAAAGGATAGTTTCAGAAGCCGTGCAACCTCTTTGCCTGTACGACTCTTGCCGGATCCCATCAAGCCCACCAGAACTATGATTTTATTTGAATTTGTCATTTTCACTCAAATTTTTCCAATGAGCAGTATACATCGTGCTAACGCCAAGACAACGGCTTGAAATTTTACCACCCGTCAAATTTTTTTGACAGATAGGAAACGTATGTGATTCAAAGAGTCTCCACTGGCTTTGAAGGCTTTTATGACCAAACAATCCATACTGATCAAAATGCCGGAAAACTAAGGCTCCCTCTGCCATCCCTCGTTGAAAAACAAGGTCTTATTGCAATATGATCAAAATTTCAGTTTTCATCAAAATGACAAGTGTAGGTTTTTACTTGCGGTTGGTGTCCGTCCAGACATTGTCGAAAGCATCATTCTCTGATTCATAGGTGTAGTCAGTCCATAGAGTTAGCTTTTTTTCGTTGTCTTTTGGTGGATCGTTTTTATTGGCGGGGGGATGTATGACGATAGGGGAGATATCATACCCCTTTGATTTTTCCAATGCTTCACGAATGCGACGTTCTGAACTAAACCAGTTCCAAAAACTCATAACTATATCTCCTTAACATCTTAGAAGGTATTGTAAGGGATGTTTAGTTATATGTCAAGTGCGTTTTCAGGGTGAGATAGGATGACGCAAAAGGTAGTTTTTGATGTGACCTGAAGTTAACTTTTTTGAAACCCGCCTCCATTTTTGGTAGAATAAAAAGCAGAAGGAGCATCATATCATGGATTTTGAAAAATTTACCGAGCGGTCGAAATCAGTCGTTCAGGCAGCGCAGACTTTGGCGTTGCGGAATAACCATCAGGTTTTTCAGCCGGAGCATATACTGAAGGCTCTGCTTGATGACGACAGCGGTGTGGTAAAAAATATTATTCGTGGTGCTGGAGGTAGACCGGAAGACGTACTTTCAGGCGTGGAAGACTTGCTGGCGAAATTGCCGTCGGTGGAAGGAAGCGGGGCAGGGCAGTTGCACTTGTCATCGAACCTTGCCAAGGTATTTGATCAGGCTGAACAGGCGGCGAAAAAATCTGGTGATGCTTATGTTACGCTGGAAAGATTGTTGCAGGGCATTACGTTGGTTCCGCAGTCGGAAGCAGCGAAGTTGCTGCAAAAGATGGGCGTGAATCCAGAAAAGCTTAATCAAGCGATCAACACGCTGCGAAAGGGACGAACTGCCGATAGTACTTCTTCCGAGGATCAGTTTGAGGCTTTAAAAAAATACACCCGCGATCTGACAGAGGCGGCGCG
>JAGLRU010000397.1 GCA_023136145.1 Alphaproteobacteria bacterium | reverse complement strand
AAGCCAACCTGCGGATCAGGCTCGCGGTAGAATTCGACGATAAACCGACTAATGCCATACCCCGCAATAAATATCCCAAGCAAAACTCCCGGTGTACGGCGAATATCTGGATTTCGCGCTGCAAGAAACAGGATAACAAACAGACATAACCCTTCCAGAAAAGCTTCATACAACTGGCTTGGATGACGTGGCAACCCTCCGCCGTAGGGGAAGATAACAGCCCAAGATACTGTTGTGACGCGCCCGAATAGTTCACCATTGATAAAGTTAGCGATCCTCCCAAAGAACAAACCAATAGGTGCAACCACAGCCAAAATATCCCCAAGTGCCAGCGGCGAAAATCCGCGACGGCGTGCATAAATAGCACAAACAGCAACGACACCAATCAAACCACCATGAAAGGACATCCCGCCCTCCCAGATAAATGGTATGTTTATCAGGTTTTTCAAATAATAATCAAGGTTATAGAACAACACATAACCAATACGCCCACCTAAAATAATACCCAATACCAGCAACGGCAGGACATTATCAATATCCTCACGTTTAGGAAGGCGATCACGGTCAAAATCAGCTAAACGTCCACTATAAAACCAGCCTCCCAGAAAACCAGCCAGATACGCAAGCGCGTACCAGCGAATACCAAACGTTGCGGTGAAATGAATAGCTATAGGGTCTATATCGGGAAACTGTATACCTGTCATGCAATGATCCTGTTTTTCCTCATTCTACTAGGCTCCAGACTCATTTGGAACATTCAAAACCATCGTCATACTCTATTGTCATATTTTGAGAATTTATTTGCATCATTTGGAAAAATCCGCCATACTGTCTAAAATTTATTAATATAAAAAATGGTAAGCAAATGTCAGATATATTTGAAAGAACAAGAGGCGAGCTAACAAAGGTTTTTGGAAGATTTAGCCGTAATTCCTCTCCTGTTCAATATGTCTATGCTGGAAATGGGGTGATGAAGGATCCTGAGTGGAGGAGGCACATGAAGGGTGGAGCCAAAACAAACTATGACATAGGAACACTTGCCAAGTTACTTGGGGTAAGCATGTCGGCGACAGGATTATTGTTGACAGGATTTGTTGTATATAAAGCAGGCGCGGTCTTTCAGGGTTTAGCCAGAACATCAACAGAAACGAAAGAAGTGTTAGACAAAAATTTTCGAAGAAAACTTGGAGATGTCACCAAGCAGTCATTACTTTTTCTCTGAGCGCGTATACTCTCACTAAAAACGGAATAAAAAAAATTCCTTGGTCATCTATGGCTTACTTAGAATAACAAGGTGGTTTTTTAGAAGTTACCTTTAATTGGTTATACGTTTCTTGTTTTTATCGATCATAAATTTTTGTACCATAGTGTAAAATCTTCCCCATACCAATGTTTTTTCAATGTCGTTAATTTCCGATATTTGTTTTTCTTGAACAAGCTCATTGAAGCGTTGTTTTCGGGGCGAATTACACAAACAATTTTATGCGTACCATACTTTTTTGTTTTTAGTTTTTTTGTCAAAGAAGATAGCATTTCATCAGCTATACCGCTTCTTCGATAAGCGGCATCAATACCCAACCATTGAAGCCAAAAAATTCCGGTAGCTATACCGTCCTCAAAATGTCCCCTGCTAAATCCAACTGGCTTTCCTTTATTTTTTGCAGCTATCAATAAAATGGTTTTATCCTTTAAATCTGATTTAATTTTTTTAATACTAAAGCAGTGTATACATTCCTTTTTTGTAGTATCTGAATAGTCTGGGGATTCAAGAATTATTCGTTTTGCAAGTTTTGAAAATGCCGGAGCATCTACTTCTTTAATCTTTGATATATTCATGCTTTTACTCCTGAAATAATTATAAATCCGGTTTCTCTTCCATATTTATCAGAAATAGATTCAGAAATATTTTTTACATCTACTTTAAGCCGTGGTTTATATGCCCAATAAGGATCGATAAGCGTTACCACTGACTTTTGCGAATTAACGGATATGCTTTCAACAACATTGTCATGTATTAATTCTGCTTTGTGAATCTCGTGTGTTTTATATTCTAGCCAAAGATCGTTGTCGTTTTTTATATTAGTTAATATGAATTTCTTCAGGTTACCTATATGAGAAGCTCTTACTGCCTTTGCTGTTAATGCAATGCTCTTTTCTTTAAAGAAAAGGTTTATCAATTTTTCTGATTCTATAGTTTTAAGTCCCTCATCGCAGTTTGTGGAATTGTATATGCCAAGTCTGACATTAAAAGATTTGGATTCGTCTTTTCCCACTTTTATATCAAAATATTTCGCCAGTTCCTGTTGGTCAAAAAGTCCAAATCCACGTCTATACAAAATCATCTGCAAGCAAGCCACATTGCAGCAAGATGGTTTTTGAACAAGCGAAATATACTTTGGATTCAAAGAAGCAATCATATCAACACCTGCAAGTCATTTCCTTTTAAAATACGTCATTTTCCTCACCGCCACAGATTAATTATTGGGTCAAGACTAGGAGATTGGTTGATTTCTTAATAATCTTAGCAGAGATTTATATATATTGGAAGATCGGTTATTGAACCGCCATTCCGTTTCCTTAAGGTGCAGATGGAAAGTGTGTTTCGGCAGTCCCTTGAATTTAGTAAGTCTAATCTTGGCGAGCCCCCAAAAACCCTCGATGCCGTTTACATGATTTTTTCCGCGCACAAATTCATTCTTTCCGTGGTCAACGCGGAAGTGTCCGTAGCCGATATCAACCAGCCCGTTGTATCCACGCCAACCGTCGGAATTAATCACCGTTTCTGGTGCGACCTTACCGCGAATAATGCCTTGCAGCGTGTGTTTTGAGCAGTCTGGTTTATTCTTTAGTAATATGAAAAAGTATTCAAATCCAGTGAATTAAACGACCCTTCTTCCCTCCATTCAGATATTCGTGTACTCAATAGATATGCAGCAATCCAATATAAAACAGGGGATTTTATTGCCTGACATATCGCTACGGGTGCAAGTGCTGGTTCCGTATCCTGTAGCGCGTGCTTATGATTACAGTGTTTCAGAGGGAATGACTCTTTCCATCGGAGACTATGTAAGGGTATCGCTTGGGAAAAAAGACACCATCGGCGTAGTTTGGTCTTTAGCGGGAGATAAGAAATTCGATCCGGCTCGGCTGAAGTCCGTTCAGCAAAAGTACGTATGCCCTTCTATGCCGAAGGTGCAGAGACGATTTATTGAATGGGTAGCGAAGT
>JAGLRU010000396.1 GCA_023136145.1 Alphaproteobacteria bacterium | reverse complement strand
ATATTTCCTGACGATCAAGCGGTGTTAAACGGATTCTCTTGTGCATATTCATGTTTACATCCTTTCAAAAAGACGTAAATAACGCTAGCAAAAATCACATGTTAAGGGTTTTCTAGGCAAAGACTTCTTACTCTTTTCAAAGGACGTTACTGTGTCCTTATCCCATTTTTTTTCACTCTCTTCATATACAACCATATGGGCTAACTTAACTCTCGTCTGATTAAACTCTGGATTTTCAAACATGTTATGCATAAAAAATTCCTCAAACGAAGCCTCTAAAACTTCTTTCTTAATCTCGTTACGTCTTTGCGAACTCACATCATCACTTATCAGCAAATCCGTTAACTCTGTTGTCAATCTATCCAATTCCGCTGCCACTATTTCCGGTTTTTTTTGTCCGGAAGTCTCTTCAACTCTTAATTTTACATAGTCGCCAGCAAGCTGTCTTATCCTCTTTCCCCCCTGCATATTTTTCTGCTTTCTTTCTTCAATGCCCATATCCGAAACTCCAAGTGCCATAATATCTCCCCTTCTATTTTCCAAATTGTTAAGAACCACCAAGCCTTCCATCGTAGAAAAACTTGTAAAAAAATCTTATTTCAGCATCAACAACAACTGCTATTACCCCTCAATATTTAATGAAGCTTTAGGAACGTGTTAAGGATTTTTCAGGCGAACTCTTCATAAGAAGTTCTAAAACATTTTTTGCTTTTAAACTTTCTGCATTTATAGCTTGCCTAGCTATTTTAAGTTTTATTGGATCAAAAACTAATTCTTTTTGCCCATCTGAAGCTAAGTAAGTTTCAAATGAAGTTTTCTCAATATCTTATAAAACTGCACCGCGATCTTTGTTAGGCAAATTATCATGCATCAGAAAAACTGCTAGCCTTGCTGTTATTTCTTCTAATTCCATAACGCTTCTCTCCTAATTTTCCAAATTGTAAGAACTGATAAGCACTTTATCATAAGAAGGCGTTATATACAAATTGAAATAATAATAAAGATAATTTATTTTTCATGAAATTATTTCAAAGAATAAACCGTACTGAAAGTTCATATTATTCCTGTCTTAAACAATAGACTTTCCTTACCAATACAGGCATTTTAATCACATGATGATCAGCACCCGCATGTTAAGACAATCGGCTCCGATGGACGAAAACGACCGGAAAAACGAGTTGTTTTTGATCGATGGGTCAGGATTTATCTTTCGTGCATTTCACGCTTTGCCTCCGCTTACACGCCCGGACGGAACACCTATTAACGCCGTACTGGGCTTCACAAATATGCTGGTCAAGCTCGTCACTGATATGCATGTGCCAAATATCGCCGTAATTTTCGATGCCAAACGTAAAAATTTTCGCAATGATATTTATTCCGAATATAAAGCCAACCGTCCTGAAACGCCGCCAGAACTTATTCCACAATTTCCACTTATCCGCGAAGCAACAAAAGCTTTCTCCATCCCCTCCATCGAGTTGGAAGGCTATGAAGCGGACGACCTAATTGCAACGTATGCCAGACTCGCTCGCGCAAAAAACATTCCCGTCACTATCGTTTCTTCCGATAAAGACCTGATGCAACTTATTGGTGGTAGTGTGAGAATGTTCGACCCGCTTAAGTACAAATATATGGGCGAAGCAGAAGTGCTGCAAAAATTTGGTGTTACACCTGATAAAGTTGTTGATGTTCAGGCACTCGCTGGAGATAGCTCCGACAATGTGCCCGGCGTGCCCGGTATCGGCGTTAAAACAGCAGCTCTGCTTATCAATGAATACGGCGATCTAGAAACACTGTTGCAACATACTTCCGAAATCAAACAAAACAAACGTCGTGAATCCTTGATCGAAAATACTGAACTTGCACGTATTTCAAAAAAACTCGTTCTGCTGGATACCAATGTAAATGTGCCAATTGATCTTGACGATCTTAAAATCAA
>JAGLRU010000395.1 GCA_023136145.1 Alphaproteobacteria bacterium | reverse complement strand
AATTATATTTGTCATTAATCGAATCTTATATGACTCTTATATAGATTGGAAGATATGTTTCAGTCTGTCCCTGCTTGTTATTATAACAAGATACCAGTTTTCGCTGGTATGACGGGAATGGTACAGTTATTTCTTCAAACGGCTATAAACAGCGATCTTATTTTTCAGACTCGTAGGTAAGCTTGAGATAGAAAAGGGATAATGCGGCGAGGACAGCATCGCCACCTTTGTCAAGACGGCTTTTGTCAGCGCGTTCGAGAGCTTGCTCCTCGTTTTCAATGGTTAGTATTCCGTTTCCGACGGCGAGGTCGAATTTGAGGGAAACGTCCATTAGGCCGCGTGCGCTTTCGTTGCAGACGATGTCATAGTGGTAGGATTCACCACGAATGATACAGCCAAGTGCAACGTAAGCGTCAAAAGGCCTTCCAGTCTTCCTCTGTGATGCGAATTGTAGAGCTGAAGGAATTTCCAGTGCGCCCGGAACGGCCATAAGTTCATGTGTAGCGTTAAATTTTTTCAGAGTGCTTTTCGCGCCGTCTACGAGAAGATCATTAACACGGGTGTAAAAACGTGCTTCCAGAATCAGGACATGCGGCGGATTTTGAAAGCGAAGGGGAGACGTTTTGTTTTCGCTGGAGATTTGCATTATAATGGTTCCTTTATTTTTTGGCGTTGCGGCGGTATGCAATCAGATCGTCGATTGTCCCGATTTTCATACCATGACATCTGGCGAATGGGATAAGATCCGGTAAACGTGCCATTGTACCATCGTCATTCATTATTTCGCAGATAGCCCCAGCAGGACGCAGTCCCGCGAGCCTTGCTATATCCACAGCGGCCTCTGTATGGCCTGCTCTGACCAGTACACCGCCGTCACGTGCGCGTAGCGGAAAAACATGTCCGGGAACAACGATGTCCTCCGCCGTTGCGCCGTCTGCGCTCGCGACCTGCATGGTGCGTGCTCTGTCCGCAGCGGAAATGCCAGTAGTAACCCCATCTTTAGCCTCGATGGAAATCGTGAAAGCTGTCTTTCCATGAGCACGGTCGCCTCCCATCATAGGTAAATCGAGCTTGTCGACTATGGCTCCGTCTAAGGCAAGGCAGATCAGCCCACGCCCTTCTTTTGCCATTAGATTGACTGTGTCTGGCGTAACAAAGGCGGCGGGGATAATCAGATCGCCTTCGTTCTCCCTGTCTTCGTCATCGATCAGGATGAACATGCGTCCTTGTCTTGCTTCCTCGATGATTTCTTCAGTGGTTGCGATGTCGCTCTGTATAGTATGTAAAGTCGTTGTATGTGTCATTTGCCTAAAATCCTTGCAACGTAACGTGCCAGAAGGTCGATCTCCATATTCAGGGCATCGCCCTCACGTGCCTGCCCGAAGGTCGTCACTTCCCATGTGTGAGGGATGACATTGATTCCGAAGATGTCTCCATCGACTTTGTTTACCGTCATTGATACGCCGTCGATGGCGATGGAACCTTTAGTCGTTATGAATTTCTGAAAATCGGATGGCATACGCAGTTTTATGCGATGTGACCCTCCGTCGGGAACGATGCTTTCAATGATGGC
>JAGLRU010000394.1 GCA_023136145.1 Alphaproteobacteria bacterium | reverse complement strand
GAGGTCTTCCGGGTTTGGATTATAGCGTGGGAACATATAATCGAGCGTGCAATCCATTTTGACAACTTCGCAGCCAATTTCCTCCAGAACCTGCGGCGCGTAAGCACCTGCCGTTCCATTGCCACAAGCAACAACAACTTTCAGGCGACGCTGCAAACGTCCATCCTTGATAAGATCAGCTATATAGCGTTCTTTTATGCCATCAACATAGCTATAGGAGCCTCCGGCGCATTCTCGAGTTTGACCGTTTAGGACAATATTTTTGAGACGGCTCATAAGTTCAGGGCCAAAGGTAAGAGGACGTTCAGCACCGATTTTAACGCCAGTCCATCCGTTTTCATTATGGCTGGCAGTCACCATCACAACTGCGGGACAATCCAGTTCAAACTGTGCAAAATAGGCAACCGGAGAAAGAGCAAGACCGATATCCTTGACGTGGCATCCAGAAGCCAGAAGACCTATTGTAAGTGCGTGCTTGATCGATGCGCTATAGGAGCGGTAATCATGCCCTACAATAATTGCGGGAGGGCTGGATCCAAGCTCGTGAAGGAGAGTACCAATACCCATGCCAAGTTTTTGAACACCGCGAAGATTGAGTTGATCTGAATAAATCCATCGCGCATCGTATTCACGAAAACCACTTGGCGCGATAAGTTCCTCACGTTCAAAGGCTTCTGTATTGGCTTTTATTCCAGTTTCTTTCGTCATGATTATCCGTTTTTTAAAAACCTATTTTCAATTCCGCGAGAGCGCGTACTGTTATTTCTCCGTCCGCTGCACCGTAAGCACTACCGGAGCGGAAAAATCCGAGACTACTTTTGAAGGTAATATCATTGATATTAGTGTTGTCCATCCCTTTTTCCTTAAGGGCATTCATATTGAACAGAATATCTAAGCCTTGTCCAAGTTGATGATTTACTCCGTCAAGTGTGTTGATGACACCGCTGGACGCAAGGGCTGTCGTTGGTTCATCCAAATGGTAATATCGGTAAATGATACCAACATTGCTTGCTTTAAAAACCGGCATTGTCATCCCTGCCGACAGAACATGGATATTTGTTAATTGAGGTCTTAGAACG
Organism: Alphaproteobacteria bacterium; assembly: GCA_023136145.1. Taxonomy (GTDB): domain Bacteria; phylum Pseudomonadota; class Alphaproteobacteria; order Micavibrionales; family UBA2020; genus PALSA-926. The sequence continues at coordinate 9,816 of JAGLRU010000394.1, read as the reverse complement.
GTTCCGTAGTTATTAGTAGACTCAGATAACGCTCCAATGCGACTGAAGTTTCCTTCCATGCCACTTTGCCGAAAAGCATGATCAGAATCGTCCGCTGGATTGCTATCTCCAGACCCAAAGGCATACCCAAAATGAATGATGGGATCAACATTAGGCAGGGGAATATCTGCACTAGCATCAAAAGCCCAGCTCTTGACACGTTTGTCATCGACGGCAGTTATGATGTCATTGACTATTGTAGCGACATCTTCATTTCCGGTGACAGCCATAAGGTCAATACGATAAGACAGTTTGTCTGCGCCAGTCATAAAAGAAGGAGTCTTTCCCGATGCACGAATCCCACCCCAGAAAAGTTTGCCGTTTCTGTCATCGTGATTGTCAGTTTTTTCTTGATCGCCGACAGCAATATTTGAATGATCGTTTTGGAACATTAGACGTGTTTCAAAAAACTGTTCGTAATAATATTGCCATGAGCCTTCGGCCAGTACTCTTGTGATTTTCTGCTCGTTTTCAGTGAAATCGTCGTCAGATATCCGATAGGAGAACAGGTCTTGTCCGGCAGCAATAAAGCTGCTGAAAAGAGTTGTGTCATACATCAGCCGCATGGAATCAAAATTCTGTTTCCACCAGAGACCGTAATCTTCTCTGATTTTTTGGCGTCCGATTCTGAGACTAACCGGAGACACCCCAACGTTGTTGAACTGCAAATATGACTGATGCCATTCCAGAAAGCTATCCAGACTGGAAATCTCTCCAGTATCCGCGCTTTGGAATCCTCTGCGTCCGACATTGGCTACTCCGCGACCTTCCCAAAAGAACAGCATGTTTTCGTTGAGATTACCTGTCAGTCTGAAACGAGCTTCAAGTGCTCCGGCTTCTACATTTTTGGAGCCTTCAGTTCCTAGATCAGCGTTATCAACATCACTTGCCTGAATTCTTATATTTGTGTCTAACGTGATATTTGGCGTTAGTTGCTTTGCCAAAGCTGGAGAACAAAACGCCGCGCTGGAGATTAAAATGTAGGATAGTAAAAATCTTTTAGATGTTCCTGATATAAATATCATTTTATATTTCCATCATATTTAAAACTGTCTGAGAGTTTAAGTGCTCTTGCCAGATCGTCCGGATCAAGTTTTTTTTGAGTGTTCAAAATTTTCACATTCATGTTGGGGACACCTTTCTTTCGCGCAAGAAAAAACCAGTATAAAGCTTTCATATTGTCAACTGGTCTTCCAAGACCTTTTCTGTACATTTCTCCAATCTTTAATGCTCCCTTCGGTACGCCGGCAGTAATACCTTTTTTGTAATTGGCCTCCGCCATAGCGAAGTTGCCCATCATAATCTCAACGTCTCCAAGCTGGATATAAGCTTTAACGTTGCCTAATGCGAGGGCGCGTTTAAAATACCTTTCTGCAATAATAACATCCACGGGCACACCAAGGCCGTTTTTATAAATTTTTCCAATCGTTAAAACGGCTCCCGTATATTGTCCTTCTGCATCTGCCTGCTTTAAAAGATGCAGAGCCTTTGTAGGGTTGGCAGGAACACCAATTCCGTCCAGATACATTTTCGCAAGCATGATTTTGGCTTTGGGAAATCCCTTTTCAGCCAGAATAGTTAAGTTTTTGTGTGCGACTGTATAATTTCCGATTGTATTGGCATCTTTTGCTTTTTGCATATCCGCGCAGCTTGCTACAGTGAGCAGAATTGGCAGAAGTAGGAGAGAAAATCTATGTAAATTTTTCACGATTTTTTTGACCATGTTATTTGCCTGCTATATTTTCAGGATACCGGCACAGCCGCGCCATAAGATGTCCCTGCGGTTTATCCGTTTCAATACGGAAGAACATTGCAGGCTTGTCCGTGATGCCGCCCATTTCAAGATAGTATTTGCCATTGTTGACAATAAAAGTTGATCGGCTTAGGTCAATATTGTCGGCATTGCCATCGGTATACAGAATTTTAATCTGCAAATTTCTGTCTACAGGTTCTTTTACCTCAAGATAGAGATAGATATTTTTTAGCGGGAGGTCTTTTATTCCGTTGAAAAACTCCGTCGTGGTGCCGATGATGTCACCGGAAAATTTTGCAATAGCTTCCTTCTCGCTGCACGCTCCCTGTATCGCGGGGATTATCTGGCGAAACCCGTTTTCTGATAAGGTGCTGTTATAGTTGTGTTGGGATAAAAATTCCCACAAGATGATTTTTGGCGGATACTTGTGATATGCTTTCGAAGCGTAATACCTGTATGATGACGCTCCGAATCCACCGCCCGAAAGAGCAGCATTATAGACATCTGTTTCCAAATAACGCTTCAATGATCCGATAAAATTGAAGTTGTTGTCTTTCGCAGTATAACTTGTTCCTAAAGCTATTATTGCAGGAAAGGCAATATCTCCCAGCAGATCATCTGCCGTCTGCACATTCTCTGTTTTCGGAATGGTGGCCCATTGCGGAAACAAATGTGCCTGTATATTTATCTTACAAATCGTCTGCAGGGCATCCTCGAAGCCTCCACGTACAAGGGTATCAAGACCGATGATCTCGGATTGAAAAGTCTGTTTTTTTATCGCATCGTAGGACGGAATTTTTCTGATAACAGTCGTCAATTGTCTGGCCGTATAATCAACTCCCGCCAGACTCCAGTGCAAATCGCCTTCTTGGAAATAATCCATGTCAGAGGGAACTTCTGAAATTCCGACCGTGATAACGCCAGCATCATTCATTTTCTTAAGAAAGCCCTGATAGTTCTTCTTTGCGTTCTCCGTTGTATATCCTGTTGGTATATCATCGGGGTCTATATGCCTGCCTTCAAGCATGGCGCGGGGAGGGGCAAAAAAGATAATGAGCGTTTGCCCACGAGCGGCTAGTTGTTTATTAAGCCTTACAAAATAATCAAGTGCTTTGGGGGTCAGGGGGAAATCTTGCCTGAAATCGATTGTTCTGAATAGCCAGCCGTCCTTTCCGTGCATCAGGAATTTGTTCGTTTCAAAGAGAGTATAGGATTCAGCCTTTTTGGCATCCGTGCAAATAGGTCGATCCTCGCCTCGCCGGATTAAAGATCCGGGATATGGATATAGATCACGGCCTGATATTTCCTTGGGTGTGTGCCATTTAAAATATAATTTATATGCTTCGTCGGTATAGTTTTTTTCCGATTGAGCCGTAGAAGGGAAAAGAACCAGCAGAATAAGAACAAGCATAGACGCTTTCAATATTTTGGTACTCCACTGTATTTGGCAACTTACATTCATCATAACTTTTCAAGAAATTTATGACTTATCATAGCTAACAGCAGGTTTGCCATCTTGATCTTTATAAACCAAAATTGCGTAGCTTGAGCCTCTTTCCAGAGCACGTTCTGGAAGATTGGCTATCTTTTTATCGCCTGCATAAACGGCAAATCCGATCTTGAGCGCATTGACCGCACGCGCACCAAGCTTGCCGGAAGAGACAGGAGCAATGACGCTTATTACACCATTTATTGTTTTCAGGCTGATGCCATCAGCTTCGCTCAAGTTTACGAGGATAATTTGCGCTTTAAGCTTGCTGTCATAGGCAGGCTCTTCCAGAACTGAAATTTTCCCATTCATAAGGCTGACAGAGTAATACGTGCCAGCCTTAAGAGTTTTCGTAGTTTTATCAACGCCGATAGTTAATTTGGCATCTCCGTCTGATACGGCAAAGTAAGAGCCTACCTTTCCCAGTGAAGAGGAAGAGCATTTCTTTCCTCGTATCGTTGTTGCCAATGCCGAATTTTTGTCTGCATTGAAAAAACGGACAAATGCTGCATTTGGAGGTGGGGCACCGGGGTATTTTTCATCTGCTGCTTGCGCCGAAAATGACATTAAAGACGGGGCTAAAAAGAGTACCAGGATTGCAAAAAATCTGATTTTCATTATCGCGCTCTTATGTTAAATTTGAGACTTCAGGACATCAAGGAATATGCATCTGCCGTTGACCATAAAGGCTGCCGGATGTAGTGTAAAGGGTACATTCAATAAACCAATAAACGCAGTTTAAACGGATACATTTCTTGAAAAAAATTATTGTGATGTCACGCTTTCTGTTATCCATCCTAACCGTGGTGGGAATGCTGCTGACGACTTTTCCTGCTTTGAGTCAGTCTTCGGCCACCAAACTCGTCACTTCTCTAATCAGAGAAGAAGACATTCCTGTTTATGATGCATCGCTTGCTGAAGAAACCTGTGACATGCTTTACCTCATTGTAAATAAATCCAGGGTGTTGCATCTGGACAGTGATGTTAAAAGCGTCAGGATTAACGACCCGGAACGTTTAATAGTTTTCATTAAAGACCCTCGGACGCTCTATGTTCTGGCGAAGGAAAAGAAGGGTATTGCACACTTTACTGCGCTTGATAAAAACGGGAAAACCGTTATGGCCCGATATGTCATTATCAAAGAATTTAAATCCAGATATGTACGCGCCCGTATTCTTTGCCCAGAAAAAAAGAAAGATGCTGCTTGCGGAAAGATTAGGCTTTATTACTGTACTAACCAGTGTTACGAAACATATATCATGCGTGTTGACAAAAAAGACATATCGTATTGATTGGCTCTGGCTGTGTTATTTAAGTATGACTTGCCGCTTTCAATGCTTTTACGAGAGATCTCATGGAATCGCTATCGTTGCGGTTTGCGATTAGAATTGCATCCACTGTGTCAATAATCACCAGATTTTCTATTCCGGCACAGGCTACTATCTTTTTTTGAGCATGTATCAGGCAATTGCGCGTGTTTTGACAGACGGCATTGCCTTCAATTACGTTTTTGTATGTGTCTTTTTTACCAATCTCCCACAGACTTTCCCAAGAGCCAATATCCGACCATGCCGGATCGCATGGAACAATCGCCACGCGTGATGATTTTTCCATGATAGTTTTGTCGAATGGAACTTTTGGAATGGTTGCATAGTGATCTTTTTCTGCTTCCAACGGATTCACAGAATTATCCATCGCCAGATATACTTTTTCTAAAATATCTAAAGCATGGGTTTTATATTCCTCTAACAGAGTCTTTGCTGAAAAAAGGAACATGCCACTATTCCACATATAATTCCCTGCCGCAATATAACTACTGGCTGTCGCGGAATCAGGTTTTTCCACAAACGCATCCGCATGATGGATAACTCCGTCCGAAAATGAATTGCCAAGCCGAATATAGCCATATCCTGTCTCCGGTCTTGTGGGGCGAATACCGAAGGTAACAAGATATCCTTCCTCGCCGGCACGCAAGGCATGTTGAAAAGCGGCGGTCAATTCATCTTCATTCCCGATATGATGATCGGACGGAAGAACCCACATCAGCGTATCTTTGCTGAAAATGCGATTGATATAAGTCGCAGCATAGGCAATGGCCGCAGATGTATTACGGGCTGACGGTTCACACAGAATATGTTGCGCCGTATTTGGATCGATGGCGGAAAGTTGCTCTTTGACTTGATCGGCAAGAGATGAGTGCGTTACAGTAACAATATTCTCGGATTTACATCCTGAAACTTGCAAAGCACGCTGCATCGTATTTTGCAGAAGGGAATGATCGTCGATCAACGGAAGAAACTGTTTTGGATGATGCTCACGACTTGCTGGCCATAAACGTGTGCCTGAACCTCCGCATAAAATAACGGGGATCACTGTTTTGGTCATCACATAACGCCTTTACTAATTTTGTTTAATAAATTGCAAACGTGACAACTGCCATTCGGTTTACAAAATCAACGGGAAGTTTTTGATCCGGAATAATTTTCGCTAAAACTGTTTTGTTTCCGCTTAGTCTGGTATCAGAGAGTGGAGATTCCATACTGACGACATGTCCCGTATAATTGGTTTTGGAGCCAAAAATAGAAATGGCCGCAAGGCTGTCCGACCCGATCTTTTTTGCCTTAGTAGGGTCGATTTCAGCGATAATCCACGGCTTTGCATCCATCGGCAGCAGTGACATGATTTGTTGGCTCTGGGAAATCAGTTCTCCGCTTACTGTATGTGTCTTTGCAATGTAGCAATTACAAGGACTTTGAATGGCGATGGAAGTTCCAACACCAACAGGCGTGACTGTCCCGATAACTTGATTTTGTTGAACAAGCGTAAGACCGGGATCAAGTTGGGAAATATAGACTCCTTCTATCTTCGCATTAACTGCAATAGTCGGTCCCATAACGGCTGCATTTTCGGCATTGACGATAAATATACTACTGTAAAGATTCCCCGCAATAATCGTAGCAATCAAAATACCTATCAGCAGAACAAGTAATAGTCCCGGCAGCTGGCGTTTGAAACTTGAAACGGGAGTATTGTTGCTTTTATGTGAGCGAACTTTGGTAAAGTTATTACGCGATGCAATGTTTAATATTTTTTCCGATGTGACAATATCTCCAGCAATAAAAGACTTAATAGCGTAATTCAAAAATGAAATCTGCTCTTGTCCGAGGTCAACAAATTGACAGCCTAGTATCTTATCTGCCGAATTGTAGTACTGAACTTCCGCAGACAGCGTTATGCCGAGAAAAAATTCGCTAAACGGTAGTTTTAAATCTATAGATATTTTATTTTTGCGTGCAAAGCCTTTCTCTACATTGAGAAGAGCCACGCCACCTGTTGACAGGTTTTTTACCTCATATTCCTTGCCATTCAGAGAAACGCGAGATGGCATGTTAAACCGAGGATACTGGCGTTGGGTTTCTGATTCGTGAGTAATTTGTGTGTGTATCGTTGCATTCATGTGAATACTCATTTAAAGAACTTTTCTAGCATATTTGCTTTTTGATATATAGCATCATTATAAATATAACTAACGGCAACTGTCGCCCCCGCCGGAAGGCGGGGTCTAGTAAGATGTCCAGTTGTTACTATAACTCATAAGATGTAACTTAATATGTAATTATTACGTTGTAAGTTCCTTTATATAATCCAGCTTTTTGTTTATCGGAAAGGCTGCTAATTTCACCTACTACTGTTATTGTATCCGTTCCGTTAACCAAAGTACCATCATTAGCAGAGGTGGCAGTAAGAGCTTCTATTATGTAGGCTGAGCCATTAGATAATGTAACTTGATCGGTTACAAAAGCACTAGCAGCATCGACTATAACAATTCCGTAAGTAGCATTAGCTTCACCAATTATATCGAAAATTCCATTAGCTGAGGATACAGTCGTTTCTGCAATAGTAGCAGGGGTAACTACATAAGCGGTAGCATGACCTATTGCAGCTTGTGCTGCACTTGCGGACAAAACCATAACAGCAACAATTGCTGTAGAAAGTAGAAGTTTTTTCATTGGAAAGTTAAAGCATGTTTGGGATTGATTTACTATCTCTAATATGGAATATTTTGAAAATAATCTTTTTATTGTCATAAATTGTTGGTTTGGCTATATGACGCGCGGACGCGCTTTCTTAGATTCCCACGCAAGGCGGGGGGGTGACGGGTTGCTTCGGGTGGGGGTATGGCATGACAAAAGAGGATGAATAATTTTAGAAACGGCCATAAAAACAAGCCTTTTCCATTGACTTTTTTCCCCGAAGTTTCTATCTCTATTAGCAACGATGGACGGGCGCGGGTGCCGCATGGCAGCCTTCCAGCGTATTTCAGTTGAAAGAGAGACACAATAATTATGGCAAAATTCGCCACTAAAGTAGCAATAAAAACAATCGAAAACGCATCAGTAGAAGACATTACCGGAGAGAGCGTGAGCTTTTCCTCTATGCTGGATGAAAGTTTTAAGGGTGTTAAATCCTTTGAGGGAACAGTCGTTGAAGGCACAATCGTAGGTATCGATGACGAGTTTGTCACGATGGACGTTGGCCTGAAATCCGAAGGGCGCATTCCATTGCGCGAATTCAATGTTGGAGGTGTTCGTTCGGAAATCAAGATCGGAGACAAGATCGAGGTTTTCATTGAGCGTATGGAAAACAAAAACGGGGAAGCAGGCTTAAGCCGCGAGAAAGCCCGCCGTGAGGAATCTTGGGTTCTGCTGGAAAAGCAGTGCAAAGCCAACGAGCGTGTCACAGGTGTTATTTTCGGTCGCGTCAAGGGTGGTTTTACGGTCGATCTGACTGGAGCCATCGCTTTCCTGCCCGGATCGCAGGTGGATATTCGTCCTGTCCGCGACATCACCCCGCTGTTTGGTACGCCACAGCCATTCTTGATTTTAAAAATGGATCGTGCACGCGGTAACATCGTTGTTTCCCGCCGCGCTGTTCTCGAAGAGAGCCGCGCCGAAGCCAGAACAGAACTCGTGGCCAGTCTGAAGGAAGGTCAAGAATTACAGGGCGTGGTCAAGAATATCACTGATTACGGTGCGTTTATTGATCTTGGTGGCGTTGACGGTCTTCTCCATGTTACGGACATTTCATGGAAACGCATTAACCATCCATCTGAGGTGCTACAGGTTGGACAGACGGTTAATGTCAGGATTATCCGCTTTAATGAGGAAACCCAGCGTATTAGTCTTGGCATCAAACAACTCGATGACGATCCGTGGCAGGGTGTTGCCGACCGCTTCAAGATTGATTCTAAATATAAAGGTTGTGTTACGAACATCACTGATTACGGCGCGTTTATTGAGCTGGAAGATGGTATTGAAGGGCTTGTTCACGTTTCGGAAATGTCATGGACCAAGAAAAACATTCATCCCGGTAAGATACTTTCTACCAGTCAGGAAGTTGAGGTTATGGTTCTTGATGTGGACGTTAACAAGCGTCGCATCTCCCTCGGTCTGAAACAATGTGGCGAAAATCCATGGGTCGGGTTTGCAGAGAAATGCAAGATCGGCAGCGTTATCGAAGGGGAAATTCGCAACATTACAGAATTTGGCTTGTTCGTTGGCATTGGCGAGCAGATCGATGGGATGGTGCATATCTCCGACATGTCATGGACGGAACCCGGCGAGGAAGCTATCAAGCAGTATAATAAAGGCGATATGCTAAAAGCGAAAGTGCTTGAGGTTGACGGTGAGAAGGAACGTGTTTCTCTCGGTATTAAGCAACTTTCTCCGGCTCCTGCCGCCGCTGAGGTGAAAACAAAAAGTGGCGTTGGGAAAGGATCCATCGTCACTTGCACCGTTTCGGCTGTGACATCTGGCGGCATCGAAGTTACCGTCAATGATAATTTGATCGGTTTCATCAAGAAGGGGGATCTCTCCCGTGAGCGTTCCGAGCAGCGTTCGGATCGTTTTGCAGTTGGTGAAAAGGTGGATGCGAAAGTTATTAAGTCAGACCGTTCCGGCAGACTTGATCTATCCATCAAGTCGCGCGAGATCGATGAGGACAAGCAGGCTATGGCTGCATATGGATCGTCCGATTCAGGTGCTTCCTTGGGTGATATTCTAGGCGCGGCTCTGAAGAAGAAAACCAGTGTTAAGGCCGAAGCATCAGCCGCTCCTGTTGAGGCTCCAGCCGCTGAAGAGGCTCCCGAAGCTTCTGCTGAAGCACTTGTTGTTGCCAAACCGAAGAAAAAAGTTGTCAAAAAGAAAAAGAAAGAAGAAGCTTCTGACGATTAAGCTTCAGACTTATTTGGAACATTTAAAGCCCCTGTCATGCCAGCTTTATACGGGCATGACAGGAGGGCTGTTTTAAACTGAAGAAATCGTAACGTATTGCTCAATGACTTCCAGAAAAACACGTCCGTAGCGCTCCATTTTTCTTTCTCCCATGCCGTGAACTTGCGCCAGATCATCAAGCGAGGACGGCTTGATCGTCGCCATTTCGCGCAGGGTTTTATCGTGGAAAATAACATAGGACGGCACGTTCTGGGCTTTTGCTAATGCAAGCCGTGCGGATTTTAATGCTGCGAATAAATCCC
>JAGLRU010000393.1 GCA_023136145.1 Alphaproteobacteria bacterium | reverse complement strand
TCCTGATCGCCAAGCCAGTCAGAACCTTTCACAGTGTCATACATATGCCAACGCCAATCGTCCTCGCCGTTATTGCCTAACGCAGCGGAAATGCCCCCCTGCGCCGCTACTGTATGGCTGCGGGTTGGAAATACTTTGGTGATGCAGGCTGTTTTTAATCCTTTCTCAGCCATTCCAAAGACAGCGCGTAATCCGGCACCTCCGGCACCGACGACAACAACGTCATATTCATGCTCAATGATTGGATAGGAATTTTGCATTTTAAATCTTTCCGAAGCTGATCGCCAAAACGGCATAAATAGAAGCAAATCCAAGTCCTAAGAAAAACATTTTGTTGACGATTAAGGATATGATTTTGTATTTTTCATTCGGAACGTAGTCAATGATAATTTCCTCCACGCCAAGACTGCCGTGAAAGAAGGCACATACTATAAAAAGAATTACCGCGATGGCTGGAACTGGCTCCTGTAGCCATTCTACAAAGGCTGCGCGGTTCCGGGTGGTCAGATGGTCAATCTGGGTGAGAAAATAAATAAACAGAGGAACCATTGGTATTGCAGCAATACGCAGCTTCGACCAGTGCCCTACGCCGTCCTTCGCAGATCCAATTCCACGCGCACGGTTCAGATCCGTACGGAACGAATGAGTTTTTTCTGTCATATTTTTCACCTCACTATAATCCAAGTCAGAACGGAAATAATAACGGTACCGCAAACCATAATCCATCCGCTTCTGTAAGTGCTCTTAAGATCGAACCCGTATCCAGCATCCCATCTCATATGGCGAACGCCGTTTAGCAAATGATAGACAAAAGCAAAGAGCCAACCGAACAGCATTAGGCGACCAATGATACTTTCCCTGAAACGTTGCACTAAAGCGAAAGCATCGTCACCGGATAATGCCGCGAACAGCCATACAGTCACCAGTATTGCACCCAATGCCAACCCTGCTCCGGTGGCTCTGTGCGATATGGAAAGTATAGCCGGAAATGGCCATTTGTATATTTCAACATGAGGCGAGAGTGGACGGTCAATTTTTGACATAAACTTTAACCTTCTGCATCTTGAGTCATTTTGACGTAAAATAAAAGTACAGCTCAATAACGCGAACGTCCATACGTTAAAGTCATAATATCAATCAAAAAATTTTCATTCTTTCACCTTTGTGTTATTAAAAAACTCTACACTCTCATTTCCCATAGGATATAAACATGTTTTTAAAAATCAAAATATTGACTTATTTACTGAATCTTAATGATTAATTATTAGTTGACCTCCCGATTCGCCCTCTTTACGATAAATGTGGGGTAACTAGAAATGGTATTAATTCAGGGGGCAATCCGCCTAAATGAGGTGTCAACGCCGTAGCCAGGTCATACGACTGCTGGTTTTACGCGACGTTGTACTATTGTCGCGACGAAGCCTTGTGCTCGTTTTTTGCGCCTTTCTCATACTTATTCTGTCGGCATGTATGCCAGATGGACAAAACGGCGTTGTCACCATTTCGACTGCTCCGCCTCCTCCGGGAGCGGCAAAAGTCACACCATTAGAAACCATCGCTCCAATCCCAACCGCAATGGAAACCTTCCGCGCTCTCTCACCTCCGAGGGGACTTAAGTTCACTCCGCTCTTCACCGAAGCCATCAAAGATTCCAATTCCCGCATGAAAAGGTTGGAGACTTCCGTTCAGACTCTTCGCAATGATTTCGACACCGTTGTGCCGACGTTAGTGCGTATGGCCGCTATCGAAAAAGATATCAAGGGATTAGTGGCTCAACTGCAAACGCTGACCGACCAAAATTATAACGTCGAAGAACCATCACAGAATTTACCGTCGCTTCCAAGTGACGGACAACCAATACCACGTGAGGCGGACATAAAAGGTGCAAAGCCTGATATGCCCGTTTCACTGGTTACCCCAGAGGCTGTGCCTAAAGGAAAATTGCCCCCTGAGGGCGCAGCCTCACCTTCTTCAAACGAACCTCTGAATATAAAACCAAAATCGCACACGAAACCTGTGATCGGAAACGTCATCAAGATACGTTTCGGAGATCATTCCAACAAAACGCGCGTCGTTCTTGATATGACCGCTAAACTTAATATCGATGCTCTGGCAAGGCTTGAAAACAACGGCAAAACGCTCATCATCGACCTGTCGCAAATGAACTGGCTTGGAAAAAAATCTTGGGATGCTGATACTGCGCAGCTTGCATCGGGCTACCACATAGAAGAGGGCAATCTCTATGTGAACCTGATGTACTCATCGCAGATCAGAACTCGGGAGGTTCTGTCTCCAAGCCGGGAAAGCAAAAACTACAGGTTTATTATCGACCTGTTTAGTCCGGAGGTGCATAATGTAGAGCATTAGATTTTAGACTCATTTAAAACATTTAAAACCACCGTCATGCCCGCCTTCGCGTGGGCATTTGGAAGCGTGTCCGCGT
>JAGLRU010000392.1 GCA_023136145.1 Alphaproteobacteria bacterium | reverse complement strand
CCTACTCTCCTGACAGGGCTTGTGCATGAATTCGGTGTAGGGACTATCTGGATGCTGACAGGGGTCGGCTTTGAGCGGGATATTCGCGTTAATCTTCCTATGGTGCGTGTGCTGTTGAAACATCTTTACAAGGAATTGAATCTGCACCGGCTGCAAATATTTCTTGAGTCCGGACGGAAAGACGGTGCAGTATGGGCAAGGCATACGGGTTTTGTACGCGAATGCGGGCCTTTGAAGAGTTTGGGCGTTCACGGTGAGGATGCGGATATCTGGATTTATCAGCCTGAGGTGTGTTGAAAATGGAAATTGCTTATGTTTTAGGCATGGCGATAGCGGCAGTTGAACTTGCCGCGCCGGTTATTGCAGTTGCCGGTACAGGTATTGCAGCTCACAGCGCGTTAAAAGGCGCTCCAAAGCAGGATGTTGCTGCGGCACGTAGACAACAGGAAGCCCAGACGGCGCAGGAAGCTTTACAGAGGCGGCAGGCGCTTGATGCACAGACACGCGCTACAGAGCTTGATAAACAGTCTGCGGACTTACTGAGGTCACATGCGGCATCTCGCAGGGGTCGAGGAGGTTTAGAATTTACAAGCCCTGTAGGCGCGCTTAAAACGACAATGGGAGGGTAGCTTATGCAAAAAGGCGAAAAAGAGGAAGCTTATAAATCTACTAGAAGAAGAGAAGGTTTAAGTGAATACGGTCGAAAAGAAAAGCTGGAATGTTTAAGGCTGGCAGTAACGACAGGATCACAAGCTTTGGAAGATGTAATTGCCCGTGCGGAAAAATATGCTGATTTTATTATTCCGGACTGGCAGAAGGTTCGTGATGATTTAAAGAAAGAGATTTCCGATGGCTGAGGAAAAGTCCCCTCTTGACGGCAAAACAGTTATGATGCGCTCGGATGCGGCATTTAAGAAAAAAGATCCGTGGATTCCCGTATTGCGGGATATGTACGAGCTGACGATGGCATCCAGAAATCCTTATACGTCCGCTCATTCGGTAGACGGCAGTATGGACAGGCAGTTTGACAGTACGGCACCTTCCGCACTGGTGAAGGCTGCCAACAGGCTTATGAGCGAATTAGTGCCTCCGGAGCAGACGTGGCATAGTCTGGATATAGGTCCCGGTCTGGCGTACCGGAAAGATGTAGACGAAACGGCAAAAAAGACATTGCGTGAGGCTTTAATGAAAACAACAGCATTGACGCAGGTTGTTTTTTCATCCGGTAGTTTTGTAAATTCTTTGTGGGAAGTGTTTATAGAAATGCTTGGCGGTGTGATGGGTTGTTTGCTGGTGCTGGAAGCTCCGGATGATGATATTGAGCCGGTTAGTTTTCAGTGTGTATCACAGGCTGAAATTGCTATTGAGATAGACGGTAGAGGAAAGAATTGCGGGGTTTACCGAAAGAGATCAGGCGTTAAAATCCGTAATATTAAGGAATTATGGTCTGATGCTGAAATTCCGAAAGACCTTGCTGATGAGCTGAAAAAAGCAAACCGGAAAGACAAAGACCCTGAATGTAATTTGATGGAATCTACTTACCGGATTCCAAAAAGCGGCGGAAAATGGGCGTATGTTATTCATTGGCGTAAGGGAAACAATGATCCGGTAGAAATTGTTTCCCGTGAATATGATGAAAATCCATGGGTTATTTTTCAATGGTCACGGATGCCCGGCAGTCCTTACGGCCCCGGTCCCGGTGTTTTGCTGCTTCCTGCCATACGGATGGTCAACAAAGTGCGTGAAATGCTGATTATGAATGCCGCGCTTGCTTTGTCCGGAATGTATCTGGCAAAAGACGATGATGTTCTGAATATTGATAATATCCAGATTATTCAAGGCGGTATTATTCCTGTCGGTGCTACCGGAGGATCCACAGGCGCGTCACTGGTGCCTCTTCCTACCGGACGGGATTTTAATGTTGCCCAGATTGTGCTGGCTGAAGAGCAGGATACCATCCGAAAAGGACTGTTTGATAACGGGCTTCCTGATCCTGCGGACGGTGTCCGGTCTCCGACTGAAATTATTGAACGTGTCAGGGAACTGGCACAGGATATCGGCGGGGCAATCGGGCGGCTGACACGTTCTCTTGTTGAACTTGTTGTGCGTGTAGTAGGTATTTTAAAGCGGCGCGGGCTTGTTCCTGATGTCACTCTTGATCAGTTTAATTTCAAGGTGCAGATCAAGTCTCCTCTTGCACGGGCACAGCAATTACAGGAAGTTCAGAGTATGCTGCAATGGTGGCAGATGGTTGTCAGTCTTGTAGGTCCGCAGCTTGCAATGGTTTTTGTTGATGTTGAAAAATTTATTGACTGGATTGCGGAGCGTATGGGTGTTCCGGAATTTCTTTTGCGGGATGAGGCAGACAAGCAGCAAATTCAGCAAAGTATCGCGCAGATTGTGGCAGCACAGCAGGCAGCGGCTATGCCTGCGGCGGCACCGGCTGCATTGGGAGCTTAAAAACAGAAGGAGAAAAACGATGTTTGATGAACTTTTGCGAAAAACAGAGCAGGGAAATGTCCCTGCAACGCCAAGCGCGGAAGATATTTTAAAAGGTTTAAATATGCCTGCCGGCTGGAAAGGTCTAAAGAATTCCGCGCAGCCTGTAGAAGAAGGTTTAAAGAAAGAGCGCGAGCAGTTGCAGCGTGATTATCAGGCAACTTTTGAAACGCCGCATGGTAGGCGCGTGCTGGAAAGTTTACTTGACCAGACATTCCGTAGACCTTCAGTACCGACAGCTATCAATGATTCTCCATTAACTATCGAAAAAGTTGCGCTTTATGCTACGGAGCGGCAAGGTCAGAACAGTGTTGTTTTCTTTATTTTGAATCTGATTGAAAAGGGGCGAAAGCTTGGTGCTCCGTCTTCCGGAAAGAAGAAAAAGAAAAAATGAATGGGAAGCGGTAATAAACTTTATCAAAAACAGGAGGATTACAAATGGCTGAAGAAAAAGTATCAGCGGAAAAAGAAACGTCTCAAGAGGATAAAACGGTATCGGAAGGAGAGGAGAATCCGGAAGGTACAAAAGCATCGTCCGAAGATGTAAAAACGTCTGAAGAATCCGCGCCTTATTATCCTGAAGGGCTTCCTGAGCATATGCGCGGTAAGACAGATCAGGAAACGATTGATAAAGTTTCCACTGCACTGGATGGCTTCAGGAAAGAGCAGTCTAAAAAGGGCAAAGAAGCTGCTCCGGAAACGGCGGACGGATATGAGCTTGCATTGCCGGATGACCTGAAAGATAAAATTGTTGCCGTGGATAAAGACGGGAAAGACCCTGTTTTTGAAGCTATGAAGCCGACGCTGCATAAATTGGGAATCACCAATGAAGGCGCAACGCAGTTGGTAACGGAGCTGTATAAAACGGTTTCCGCACAAAAAACGGCAATGGATGAGGCTGCGGCGAATGATCCTGCGGCTGCCGATCTTTCATTTAAGCAGCTTGGCGGGGAAGAAAAAGCAAAGCCTTTGCAGGATGCTTCAAATGCGTGGATTTTGGGAATCAAGGAAAAGCTTGGTCTGGATGATGCGGATGTGCAGGAATTGCAGTATTTGACTTGTCACAGTCAGGGCTTAAAGGTTTTGAACAAGCTGCGCGGCTTAACGTCCGAAAAATCAATTCCGGCTGATTTCAGTCAAGGCGAAAAGGGAAAACTTATTACACAGGCTGATATTGAAGCTTTGCAAAACAGTGACGAGTATCAGGCAGGCGATCAGTCGGCGCATGATAAAGTTCGTGATTTAATTACCTTAAAGCAGGCACAGACGAAAAAAGCATCTTGACATTTTAATTATTTTTGTATTTTCTGAGAAATGTATCCGCAATCGGCTCTCTGACGGAAGAGAGATAGACCGGACAGTCTTTCTGCAACTGTGATGTGGGACGCGGTATGTCGGCGATACAGGCAAGAGAAGGACCCGCGCTGAAAGCTGCAATCGGTCACTTTTAAAGTGAATAGACCGGCTCCAAAGCAAAGCAATCGTCTCGACAGATTTAGTCGATTAACGAAACACTTTAGCAAATGGAGTTATTTTTATGCCACAAGAAAATCAAGTAGATGCTGTATTCGAGGAAGAATACACCAATCTTGTAAAAGTTGCGTATCAAAGGCAAGGGTCTTTGCTGCGTAAAACGGTTCAAAATCTGAATAATGTTGAGGGAAAGAAAGCTTATTTTCCTAAATTCGGCAAAGGGGCTGATCCCGAACAAAAAACGCGCGGCGGTGATATTCCGATTGACGATGTCGCGCAGTCATTGGTCGGCGTTGATCTGGTTGATTATTACAGCGGTATCCTGCGGGATAAGCTGGATTTGCTGAAAACTAATACTGACCAGAAAATGCTTGCTGCCAATGATATGGCTTATAAATTCGGGCGTAAAACTGATGCTCTTATTGTAGCGGCTCTTGGCAATACATCTTTGACTGTCGGTGATTATTCCACTGCTTTTACAAACACTCTTTTGATGCAGGCTTTGGAAAAGCTTTATAATAATGACGTGCCTGAAGACGGACAGATTTTCGGTGTCTTATCGTCTCATGCGTGGAATGAGTTTAAAACTTTTTCCAAGGTATCCACGCTTGATTATGCAGGGGAATTATATCCTTGGCTTAAAGGACGGCAGGCGTTTATCTGGAATAATGTTGTCTGGATGCAGTTTACAGGGCTGCCTTTGGCAGATACCGATAACCGTGACTGCTTTTTGTATCATAAGTTTGCTGCCGGACATGCGTCCTGTTCCGATCTTAATGTTGATATTGACTGGGTTCCGTTGAAAAAGGCATTTTTGATTGGCGGTGATATGTCGCAGGGTGCCGGTATTATTGACGGAGGTACAGACGGCGGCGTTGTTAAAATCAAGGTTAAAGATGACGTAGCTATAACCTAATGCACGAGGGAAGGTGCTCCGGCGGTATTGTGGTTGGTACCGTCGGGGCACCAAGTTTAAAGAACAGGCTAATTTTTAACTGAAAAAGAAGGAAACTTAAAATGGCAGCAGTATTTAATGATCTTATCCGGACAGCTTCAGGCAGTCAGGGGCAAGGCGAACATATCTTTCAGACCGATGATACCAAAGCGGTTGTCAAGGCAAGCGGATATTTCAACGCCTTTGTTGATATTGTTAAGGTCGGTGATCTTATCCACGTTGCGGGTGATCTTGACGGTACGCCTTATACATGCGCGTTGATGGTAGATGCCAATGACGGCACAACTGTTACGGTGATTGAAAATGCCTTTACGCCGTTTCCGGGTGTGATTTTGTCGTTTCCTAATATTTCGACAAAAGCGGCCGATGCGGGTGTTATCAGGCAAGTGGCTCCGTTTGCAGGGACGATTGAGAAAATCTCTTCCGTTCTGAATGATGTGCTTGCCACCGGTGACGCAACATTGACGGCAAAGATCGGCTCAACCGGCGTGACGGACGGTGTTATTACAATTGCGGAATCCGGCTCTGCGGCTGGCGATATTGACAGTGTTGATCCGACGGCTTTGAATATCATTGCGGAGGATGATATGATTTCCGTCACAGGCGGCGGGGCTTCAACGGCAACGGGAACGGCAACTGTAAATATGCTTATTTTGCCGACTTAACAGGCCTTCCGTTTTTTCTCCTCTCCCGTACAGTTGCGGGAGAGGATTTCTCGGAGGATAAAAAATGACTGACACCAGCCTGACGGCACTTGAAGTATGCAAAGATGC
>JAGLRU010000391.1 GCA_023136145.1 Alphaproteobacteria bacterium | reverse complement strand
ATCGTCCAGCTATCTCCTGTTTCGATATAATCGCTTGCAGAATCAACTGTCAGATTAAGAAGAGCACCCGCATTAACAGTCGCAACACCAGTAACGTCAATGGAACCGTTTGTCGTTGATGTAAGAAGAGTAGCATTCAGCGTCTGACCTGTACCAAGAGCAAACGTACCACCGACAGTAACGGTGTTACCCGCGATTGACGTTGTGTCTGCCGCAACAGCATTCCCCGTAATATCAAGAGTCTTTGCAGAAGCCGCACTCAACGTCAGAGCTTTCAGCTCATTAGCAACCGCACCGAAAGTACCGGTCAATGTTGTATCGCCCGCGAATGTAATAGTACCAAAAGCATCGGTGCCGTTGGTAACGTTACCCGTGACGTTAATAGCGTCAGCAACCGTCGCAAAACCGTCACCGGTAAAATTCAGGTTACCCGCTACATTGCCGGCAAAAGCTGCCGTACCCGTCCCCGTAACGTTGACATCGTCCGCACTCACGGCGGCGGAGAAAGTCGATGTCGCGCCGGCTACGCCAGCGTTAACAGTCGCCAGAGTACCGCCTCCACCGACTATGCCGGCAATAGTTTGTGTACCCGCACCTGTAAGAGTCAGAGTACCTTTACTGCCGCCGCCATCAATCGTGCCGGAAACAGTCTGAGTTGTATCCGTACCGCTTAGGGTAAGCACATCACCGTCATCAATGGTAATTGCGTCAATGTACAAATCACCGCCCGTGGTTATCGCTGTTGCTGCAGCACCGGCAGCCACATCCAAAGTAGCCACACTAGCGGTAGATGTACCGATATCACCGGTAACCGTTGTAGTAAACGCACCATCAGCAATAGTAATAGCTCCTGCGCCATCCGCTGCAGCAATGATATTAGTCACTACAGCTTGGTCAGCACCTCCAAGAGCCAGAGCACCTGTACCCGTCAGGGTCGTTGTAGTCGCCTTAACATCACCAGTAGCGGTCAGCACTTGACCTGTTGCGACATTAATCGCAGCCAAGCTTGTCGTTGTACCGATATTACCGGTATGTGTGCCGGATCCCGTCACATTCAGAGTACCAACACCAGCCGCCGAACCGTCAGTAACACCAGTTACAGCCCCACCAGCCATAAGCAATGTACCTGCGACCGTAATCACTGGGCTCGTCAAAGTACCGGCTCCGGCATCCAGAGTGGCACCCGCGCCGATTGTGGTCGTTCCCACTGTCAGATTCGCATCAGAGGCAAGGATCGTCGCCGTACCGGTAACGCTCAATCCATCCAGATTGGCTGTTGAAGCCGTCGCCTGAGTAATCGTGTTACCGCCGATAACCGCGATATTGTTGGTTTCACCGGCGATAGCACCAGCGATAATACCAGTGACTGTAAACCCTGCCGTTGTACCGTCAAATGTCACGGTGTTTGTATCCGTACCGGCACCGCCCAAAGTAATCGCCGCTGTAACAGTATCCATGAATGTTGCTGCGGAATCCAAAGCAGCATTCTCGATTGTAATTCCTCCGGGAGTGACCGCACCGGAGAACGTTACGCCAGCAGCATTATCAACAACTATTTCACCAGCTCCAATAACAACGCCGGCAACCGTTTGCGCGGCTGTACCGCTAACCGTCAGAATTGATTTGGCAGCGGTCACAAGATTCAGACCGCCCGCTCCAAAATCGTTGGTCGTACCGTTCAGGGTCAGCGTGGCATCGGAACCGGCACCCGCGCCGCCCGTCAGCGTTGTTGCACCCGTGCTTGTCCAGTTGCCTGTAGAAACAACATTGGCAGTTGCTCCGGCAAAACCGCCGGCAGTAATGCCCGTTGTACCCACAACAGTAGTAGTTCCACCTACGTTAAGAGTAATATCATCTGCAGTCGATGATTCAACATTGGTTACAACCAAGTTACCGCCTGTGCCGACATTTCCGGTAAATGTTGCCGTGACAGCCTGATCATCGTTATCTTCATTAACGACAGAAACATTACCGGCACCGCTAATTACAGCACTTGTCCCGTTAACAACCAGATCAGGAACAGCACCCGTCGCACCCGTCACGTCAGAAGAAATAGTCAGAGAGCCGGTTGTCCCCGTTACCGCGCCAAGCGTAAATAAATCCAGTCCCCCGCCATCATCAGCTGTCTGATCATTACTTACCGTCAATGTAAAGGTGGCAAGATCAACAGTATCACTGGCAGCCGCGTCCGTGCCGTCAAGATCTACCTGAAGCTGATTAGCATCAATCGCCCATGTTACGTTACCAGTAAGCGTCTGGGCTACAACCGCAGCCTGCGCCTGAGCAGAAAAAGCGGATACTGCAACAAGTGCCGTTCCTGCTAGAAGAATTTTTCTTAAATTTATAGACATCTGGATAGTCTCCCTAGTTGTTGTTAAAATCTCCAATGAGAATAATTACACGGGAAAAGTTAAAAATTTGAAAAACTTTACGATCTCTTTCTATTTTTCCATTCCGTTGCTTTTTTGCAACAGCATTAATACTAAAGCAACCAGAAGTTTGAATACAAACGTAGCCTTGCAGGCCTATTGAAGAATTTCGGGAAATCCACAAGCGTCCAATATACAACTTTTACGTTTATGGATAAAAGCCGTCTTTAAAAAACTTACGAGATTCCGGCTTTCGCAAAAATAACAATATGAAGTCTTTTAAAAGGTGGCCAATTATTATTCTGGATGTGAAATTAACAAGATTATGATAGCCTTATTTTGAATTTTTGATGTCAGTTTAATTGGCAGTGGAGAATGGAAAATGGCAAAACTGAACAGCGCAAATATGGAAATACTAATCGTAGACGATCAGATAGCCAATCGATGCGATCTTGAAAAGATATTGAAAAATATTGGATTTATCCACATTGACCAAGCTCCAGATGCAGAGAAAGCCATCCATAAAATGGAAACGAGTCTTTATAATATCGTCTTCCTTGATTGGAACATGCCCGGCAGAAGTGGCTATAACCTGCTACAACAATGCCGGAAGGAAAGGAGATACGACAATACAGCCTTTATCATTGTCTCGTCTGAATCCGGAAACCGATATATTATAGAAGCACTAAAGGCTGGTGCGACCGCATATATTATAAAGCCTGCCGTCGAAGATACGCTAAAGAAACAGATGGAGAGAGTTTTTTCATGGATAGACCAGCGCAACGCCGATACTTCCCAACAAAATGCTAGGATGTCATAAAACAATTACCAGACAATATATTTTAGTAATAAGGGAGATAAAATTAAAGTGGCAAAGCTAAACATAACAGATATGAAAACGCTGATCGTGGACGACCAAATATCCAACATATACGATCTGGAAACGCTCCTGAAAAATATAGGATTCACCCACGTCGATCATGCGTCAGATGCGGAAAAAGCCACCGAGAAAATGGAAACAACCCATTACAATATCATCTTCATTGACTGGAATATGCCCGGCAGAAGCGGCTACAATTTACTACAACAGTATCGGGGAGAAAGGAAGTACGACAATACAGCCTTCGTCATTATTTCAGCAGAATCCGGGAATCATTATATCGTTGAAGCACTAAAGGCCGGTGCGACCGCATATATCGTAAAGCCCGCCGTAGAAGATACGCTAAAAAAACAAATAGAGAGGGTTTTTTCATGGATAAACCAACGCACTGATAGTCTTTCCACACAGAAAATTTAAAGCCAAAACCGACAGGAAACATGTGACGATATCAGATAAATTAGTTCAACAGCTCCAACAACATCTTGGCAACGATAACACTGATGCCCTCGTTGCCGGAATCATGGAAGGTACTGCGCCTTCGGGAGAAGTGTCTCTGCAAGGAATGAACTTGCTGAGCAGCATGTACGCTATCCTGAAAGATGTCAGCATAACCTACGCCGAATACGAAAGCCAACTGGAAGAATTTGTAGAGATGCGCTTGCAAATGGAGAAGCTCAATTCCTCCACGCACGCCGTA
Organism: Alphaproteobacteria bacterium; assembly: GCA_023136145.1. GTDB lineage: Bacteria > Pseudomonadota > Alphaproteobacteria > Micavibrionales > UBA2020 > PALSA-926. Next base: position 3,145 of record JAGLRU010000391.1, on the reverse strand, counting down.
CTTGACGGTCTTGGGCAAGGAATCGTCTTTTTCGACAGTCAAGGAATATGTTCGGACATTTATTCAAAATCCTGCCTCGCAATTCTCGAAAGCCAGCCAAGCGAACGGCATATCGGAGAGGTTCTTGGTCTCGATGATAACGATCGAAAACAAATGCAGTCGCTCATCGACATCGTTTTTCAGGATCAATCCACAGCCATTCCTTTCGATGAGCTTATGCAGCTGGCTCCACATCGGTATGTGCATTCCGGTGGAAACATCATCGAAATCAATTACCGCCCAATGCACGATCCATCAGGGAAACTCACAGGAATCCTGCTTGTCGCAAATGATATTTCAAAAGAGGAGGCCGCGAAGGAGGAAATACGCCTCAAGGAAGCACGCATCGTTAGGATGCTACGGATCGCTAAAGACAAGATGGCATTCGTTGGCTATCTGCGTCAGATAGAAAATGTTCTACTGGCACCAACCGTAAAAAGTCAGAAAGAAGATTTTGCTCGTAACCTCCATACCATCAAGGGAATGTCGAAATTCTTCCATCTGGACGCGATCACTAGCATCCTGCACGAATTAGAAAACGTCATGAAAGCGCAGGAAACTGTCTGCGTGGAAGAGATGCGTTCCGTCTGCCGCGATGCCATAGCCGCCCTTTTCGACGAAGCCAAAGGATACGGGCGCGAAATCTGGGGCAACAATTTTGAGATTCAAGAGGATGTCGTCATCCTGCCCGTCAGCTATGCGACGGAGTTCGGCAAAGAATTGCGCGAGCAAGGGGCACAGGGGATCGCCTTCAGCTACTTTCAGAAAATCGTGTCACAACCCGTTCGAGATCTGCTTATCCCGTTTGAAACGCAACTCAGTTATTTTGCGGTAATGACCGAAAAAAAGATCAATATTACAATGCCCGCGAGCGGTGAGATCAGAGTCTTCCCTACCGTATACAAGGAATTTTTTGAATCTCTCGTACATATAGCACGCAACATCGTGGATCATGCGTCCGAGCCGGAGGAAACACGCTTGAAGGCAGGCAAGTCGCCTGAGTTAAATGTTAAGATGGACGTAAGCTATGGCTCTTTCAAGAACACCATGATTCTCACCATTGAGGATGATGGGAAAGGCATAGACATCGAAAAACTACGCAAAAAGATCAATGCAACGGGAGAAAACGAGGAAGCTCTTCTCCAACACATTTTCGACCCGAAAATATCAACCAGAGACAGCGTGTCAGAAGAATCCGGTCGTGGCATCGGCCTCAACGCCGTCAAAGCCGCCGTCGAAAAACTGGACGGCAGCATCAATGTCGCCTCGAAATTCGGCAAAGGTTCCGTTTTTACCCTAAGCCTCCCTATTATATGGGAGCCACGGTAGACTTTTAGCATGACAGGAAAAATCCCAAAATTTCCACGACTTTCAAGGAAAGTATACTTTTTTCCGGCATTGCTACCAATAGCGGCAATCGTTCCGTGGCTTCTGACAGCTCTCGGCGCGGTGGCAAGCGTTGCTGTATTCTCCGGCGGAGCTTTCTGGCGGAAACACCGCCTGAAAATTCTATCCGTGGCGGTAATTTTCTTTACGACAGCAGTCATAATCCCGATTATAAGAATGCCAGACAAAGTCGTTAGGGATCAAGGAACGCAAGCAACGCTAACGGAAGAATTGCCGGTGGCGCAAATCATCCAACCCTCCCCTCTCCCGGAACCGAATCCCAAAATGACTAAGTTCGGAGAAATCTGGTCACAACGATTAAATAAGCAAGCTCTCTCCACTCCGGTTATTGCTGGAGATCTCCTGATATTCGGAAGCTATAAAGGATCAATCGACGCTCTTTCACTTCAAAACGGTGCTGAAGTCTGGTCATTGCCACAAAAAGAACCTGTGTTCGCTTTATGTTTAGAAGCGGACAGCATCCTCTATGCTGGCGAAGGTCTACATGAAACAACCTCAGCACGTCTGACAGCTATCAATCCTACCAACGGAAAACCGTTTTGGCAGCGCGAGTTTCTGGGTCGTATCGAGAGTCCGCCGGCGCTTGACAAAAAGAATAGCCGCCTCTGGGTTGGAACTGGCCCCAGCGGACTGTGGGCACTAAATTCACGGGACGGCATGGTACTCTGGCACAAAACTATCGGTCATATGGCTTCAACGGTTGCCATTTCCAACAACACAATATACGCACTGGCACAACCAAACAAGAAAAGTGGAAAAAGCGTTTTATATGCGCTTGACGCAAAGAAAGGCGACACTATTTGGAAAAGAAGTTTGCCGTGTATGCCATGGGGAAACCCCTTTTTCGACAAAACCGGTAAAACAATTTTCACAACAACGGGAATGGGTCAAATCGGCGTTATAAGATCAACTGACCAAGGATGGGCACAAGCATTATCGATGGCAGACGGAAAAATACTCTGGCAAAAAGAACTACAGGGTATGCCGCTCCAACCGGATATTTATCTGCCTGACATAAACATCATTATTTATTCTCTCAAGACGGGCGAACTTATAGCTCTTAATGTAAAGGACGGAGCGACTGTCTGGCGCACCAGAGTCGGAGATGAACTTCAAGCAGCAGCGACTCTGCTCGAAGGAAAAGGTGAACCTCTGATCGCCGTAACAACTTATGACGGCATCTTCAGCATCCGTCGCGCAGCCACCGGCGTGGAAGTAGCACGGCGTATTGTGCGAGAAAATTCAACCTCATCGCCTGTTTCACAAAACGACACAGTTTTTGTTATGACTGCCTACAGTGTAACCGCCTATGGTGGCGTTCATGCCCTAAGGGAGGGACACTAATGCCGACACTCTGGTTTAAATTTCCCGATGAAAACCTTCTCTTTGCTCAGTTTAGCAATACAGAAAAAAAACAACTGGAAGATATTTTTTCAGCAACGGACGAAAATTCTCCTTGGAACGTAGCACTTGGGTTGCTGAAGTTTTCCCGTACAGAAGAAAAAATGATCTGCTGGCACCGCAATGTTCCTTACTTTAACTGGTCTGTGCTAGTGAAAATCGTCAGCGGCGGTGCTATCCAGTCCGCAAAGGCGAAAGACGGTTCTTACGGATTTCTGGTTAGCTACAAGCTCCGCGACTTGTGGAAGCTTTTGCTTTGCCAATGGAAAATCGTCAGATACCTGCAACGTCCGGGAAC
>JAGLRU010000390.1 GCA_023136145.1 Alphaproteobacteria bacterium | reverse complement strand
AGCAACAGCAGGTTTGCGGGTTTTTTCAGCATTTTAGCAAGATGCACGCGGTTACGCTCCCCACCAGAAAGAACGCCGACTTTTTTCTGCTGATCTGGCCCACGAAAACCAAAGGAGCCTACATAAGCACGTGACGGCATTTCACGCTTGCCTAGATAAAGAATGTCGTTGCCGCTGGAAATTTCCTCCCAGACGTTTTTACTGGCATCTAGGCTGTCACGGCTTTGATCAACATAGCCCATCTCAACGGTATCACCTACGACTAACGTTCCGGAATCCGGTTTTTCCTCGCCGGCAATCATGCGGAACAAGGTGGTTTTACCGGCACCATTGGCTCCGATAACACCGACGATTCCTCCCGGTGGCAGACTGAACGACAGCCCTTCAAACAAGAGCCGCTCGTCATAGCCTTTGGAGACGTTTTCGACATCGACCACGTTCTGACCGAGGCGCGGCGGCAGAGGAATGACGATTTGCGCTGTACGTGTAGTTTCAAACTTCTTACTTTCCTCCAGCAAATTATCATAGGAGGAGATACGCGCTTTGCTCTTTGCCTGACGCGCTTTAGGAGACTGACGCACCCATTCAAGCTCGCGTGAGAGATTTTTCTGGCGTGCTTCCTGCTCGCGACCTTCCTGCGACAGACGCTTGGATTTTTTCTCAAGATAGGAGGAATAATTGCCCTCGTATGGAATACCGGAACCGCGGTCAAGTTCGAGAATCCATCCAGTTACGTTGTCGAGAAAATACCTATCGTGCGTGACCATCACTACGGTGCCTTTATATTCGCTCAAGTGCCGTTGCAGCCAAGCCACAGACTCCGCGTCCAGATGGTTGGTAGGCTCATCGAGCAGCAGCATATCCGGCTTTTCCAGCAGCAGCTTGCACAATGCTACACGACGTTTTTCTCCACCAGACAGGTTCGCAACAGGCATGTCCCCCGGCGGACAGCGCAGCGCATCCATAGCTAATTCGATCATATTGTCGAGATTCCATCCGTCGGCGTTCTCGATCTTCGTTTGCAGATCCCCCTGCTCCTCCATCATTTTCGTCATTTCGTCATTATCAGTGACTTCGGCGAATTTGTTGCTGATATCGTTGTATTTATCCAGCAACGCCTTAATATCAGCCATCGCCTCCATTACGTTTTCGTATACTGTCTTGTCAGGATTCAACTGAGGTTCCTGCGGAAGATATCCGACCTTGCAGCCATCCGCCGCCCAAGCTTCACCCTGAAACTCTTTGTCTACCCCTGCCATAATCTTCAGCAATGTAGATTTACCCGACCCGTTCGGCCCCAGCACGCCAATTTTCGCTCCCGGCAGAAAGCTCAAATAAATATTGTTCAAAACCTTCTTCCCGCCCTGAAAAGTCTTGCTTAGGTCTTTCATCACATAAATATATTGATAACTTGCCATACTATTGATTTCCTTGTTTTTTAGTATCGTTTTTGACTGTGCAGATCACTCAAGCTCATGTTGATCGCTGTTGACTGCTTTTCTTTACATTTCACTTTATGAATCATTTGGATATTTCTGTTTTAATTCATTAAACTATAAAGAAAATTCTGAAGAAGATAAATTATCAGTACCATCACCATCGGAGTCCAGTCCATATTGCCCATTTGAGGAACGAACTTTCGCAGATACACCATACCCGGATCAGTTAATCTATTTAAAAGACTGCACGCTTTAAACACCCATCTGTTGCGGATGTTCAAAACATCAAAAACCACCAGCCAGCTTACGAGCACGTTGCTGATAATCAGCCACAAGTAAACACTCAGAATTAAAATTAGAAGATACAGAATGTCGTTCATAATGATTCCCTTCGCCGACAAAGGCTATATGTACAAGAAGTTCACTGCAAGAGTCTCTTGACCTTATTACCTGACATCTATTTGAAAATGACAACGAGGGGGTCGTCTACGTTTCTCAAAATTGCAGACATTTAATCATTCTGAAAATTCTTATTTACATCAAAACCAGTGCTTGCTTCAAAATCAGCTTTGGTTTTGCAATTTTTGGAATCTGCGCATACAAAACAATTATCGACTTTTTTATCTTCAAGAGCACATTTTCTCACAGGACATGTTCCGCAATATCCACCATGAATGCCCTCATTTCTGCAGCCAACACAATTTATACTTTCAGGTGAAAATTCAACACAGAATTGCTTGCTCCATTCTTTAGCTGTTTTTGTTCGCAACTCATTATCATCAGTAATCATGGCAATATAAGCTGGACATTCTTTACAGTCTAATCCACAAACGGATTTAAACATATTTTCCATCATTTTTGCTAATACTCCTAAATTTTGATTGGTAAATGCAAAATTAACTTTAACACAAAATTGGCTCTAGTTAGATTGGTATCAAAATTGTAGTGTTGTATGATCATACAGAACAAACAAAACAAAGGTGTATTATGACAGATAAAAAAGATACGGCTTGGCTTGACCTTAAATCAGGTCGCGTAACAATCAAGTTACGCCCCGACCTCGCCCCCCGTCACGTAGCTCGCATCAGGGAGCTTATCGAATCGGAATTTTATGACAGTCTCAAGTTTCACCGCGTTATTGATGGCTTTATGGCACAAACAGGCTGCCCGGACGGGACGGGAACTGGCGGCAGCGGTCAAAAAATCGAGGCAGAGTTCACCGAAGAAGCTTTCGTGCGCGGAACCCTCGGCATGGCACGATCCATGGATCCCAATAGCGGCGACAGCCAGTTCTTTATAACCTTCGGTCCAACATCTCACCTAAACGGCGAATACACCGTTTGGGGACAAGTAGTTGACGGAATGGAGCATGTTGATAAAATAACGAAGGGGGAACCGCCAAGCGAACCCGATAGCATCATAAAATTCTCTCTCGCTTCTTAACTCTTAAAACGAAAGAAAAAACCATGAAAAAACTTCTGCTTTCCTTGATTTTGGCTCTGGGTCTGATAACTGCATCGGCACACGCCGAAGCTCCGGCACCCAACCTTGACAATACTCTTTTTCTAAATCTGAAGGATGGCCGCGTTATCATCCAAATGCGTCCCGATCTGGCACCAAAGCACGTTGCTCGCATTAAGGAACTCGTTCGCGAAGAATTCTATAACGGAATTGTCTTTCACCGTGTGATTAAAGGCTTTATGGCGCAGACTGGTGATCCAACCGGAACCGGAACCGGTGGCAGCGGTCAAAATATCCCAGCTGAATTCACGTCAATGCCGTTTGTTAGAGGCACTGTTGGTGCTGCACGCTCGGCAAGCATCAATAGCGCAGACAGCCAGTTCTTTATTATGTTTGATAGTTCCCCTTCCCTGAACAACAAGTACACCGTCTGGGGCAATGTAACTTCCGGCATGGAATTCATTGATAACATCCGCAAGGGTGAGCCACCAAAAAACCCCGACAAAATCATAAGTATGCAAATCGCGGCTGATGCCGTGAAGTAATAAGGATCGTCACCCCTGCTTTATACGAAAGTTTGGAAGTGTGTCTGCGAGTTTTAATTAAGTCTGGGTCACATTTAAAAACTTTCTTTTTTGCGTCATTCCGGCGAAGGCTGGAATGACGCTATTGGAGAATTTTAAAATTTTTAGAAATGACGAAAGCACTTTGAGGAGTGTATGATAGATAAATTAGATTTATTATCGTTAAATATCAAAGAAATAAATAATTTATTTCAAGTTAAATTCGAGCTTCTGAAAGCAGAATTTCTGAAATCTGGCTACCGTTATGATTCAGGATCAAAGTTTCAATCCAAGTATACGAATTTAATAGACAAAACCGTTTACGATATTGCAGATGCCTGCTTTCAAGGAAGCAAAGCAGCTTCGGCGCCTGTCATTGTTGCCCTCGGAGGATATGGCCGAAAAGAACTAGCTCCCCATTCCGATATAGACATAGTTTTCATTCACGAACATCCTTCAAACCAACAAACGAAAAAGTTTATAGAATCCCTAAACAGCCATTTTTGGAATATCGGCATGAAGCTGAGTGCCTCGGCTCGCACTCTTCAAGACTGCGAAAGCGGGATGTCGAAGGACGTTATGTTTCTAACGAGCCTTTTGGAAAAACGCCATATCTGGGGGCCAAA
>JAGLRU010000039.1 GCA_023136145.1 Alphaproteobacteria bacterium | reverse complement strand
CAGTGCTTCCAGAACCTCCGCGCTCATACCTTTACCGCAAGCTTTGCCTGCCTCATATTGTTCCAGCCTTTTTTCCTGTTTAAGCGCGTTTCCAGTGCCATAGCTTCCTCGTACCCACCGTCATCAAGGCAGAAATACTGAATAGCATCCGCAACATCCGAATGCGGACGGTTCTTCTCCGGCTTGTCCTCTTTCGCACCGTTGGCACGGATTTTATACCGGTAATCGGAATTAAATCCCTTACGGGCTATTTTAGCAGCGGCAGACACGCGAAGTCCGGGCTTGCCGGAATCAACAACCCTGCGCAAAGCATTCCTGACAGAGTCCAGCCTTTTCATCAAATCATTCGTCGGTGCCGGACGAAAACGGTTATGCCCTGTTAAACCCATAGTCCGGTTTAAAGTATCAATCCATGTATCGGCATCACTGTCCTTCTCGTCGCGCTTATCTGCAGACGGATCGGCATACCCGCCGGAAATTTCATTGTCAGGGAAATGCTTGGCAGCATATTGCATGGCGGCCTTCCCTATCTGTACGGCACCGCCCTCTATTGCAACCTCGCCCAGAATGCGCCTCTGACCGTTGGCGGCGACCTGCGTAAAAACAATAGCCGGATGCAGGGCAGCATCGGCGTACATCTTGATGGTAATTCCCTTGATCGGCTGGATAATCTCACTGCCGCAATGAAAATCATCATTGTAATCCTCATAAACCGGCTCGCCTTCACGCGAAAATCCGTAAATATTTTTCACATTCCGGTTAATCCACCATTTTTCTTTTCCGACAACCATCCGTTCATAGTAATCGGCAGGTAAATTCTGTTTATTTTCCGCATTATGAGCCAGCCCGCTAGGCTGCTTAAAAAGCTTATGCCCCTTGGGACGGTCTTCTTCAAAAAGCTTGTAAAGATAATTATCCGTATCAGGTGCGTTGTAATCAACTATTCCGCCGTACCAGCTCGGCTCGCCGTGAATTCTGCTTGGATATCTTCCGATACGCGCGTCAAGATATGTTTTAACATCCGGAGAAAGCATATCCCCTTCATTCAGCCAGTATCCTGTCAGCTCCCAGCCTTTTGCCAGCTGCTCGATGTTGTGAACATCAAGCCCGACAAAGTCATACCAGAGACGCACCACAGTTCCGTCTTTCAATTTGAAATTAATTTTAAAATAAGCAGGTTCGCTTGATGCACCGCCGCCGCCCCATTTACCGCCGGCAGGAAACCACTGCTCAATACTTTTCATCGTCGTGCGTTTCATATTCGACAACGTGTCACGAACTATACCGAACTTAAATAACCGCTCACCTGTGATAATCGAAGGCCTTTGTTCCTGTGCCAAAGCAACTGATTTCATAATTATAGACGATGTCTTGGCAGAACCCATCGGACCCATGATCCCGCTAAAAGACGATCTGTCTGCAATAAAAGCAGCCGATACCGGCCCGGGCGGCGTAAACTGGATCAAACTCATACCCGCGCCCCTTCCGGTTTATTATTTTTTTCACCCGCCCCATTCCCAATCACTGAAAGAATTTTTTTTCCAGACCCCTTTTTTTCAACCATGACGCAAGAAAAAACGATTTTTGAACTTTTTGTCTGTGCCACTACCCCTAATGACGCAGCACGCAAAGAGGGGGTACCCCCTCTCCGAATTCTGGCGCAGGCAAAAAACAAGAGGCGGGGGGGGTGCCTGAAGGACGCGCCCGGACGCGACGGAAGGGACACCGCCACTAATCCCAGATCAGACCGCACTGTCCTTGTTTTCTTCTTTGTTTTCAACGACTTGACCCTCCGCGTTAGACTCTGAAACGTTAGACTCTACATTATCATCATCGCTAAGTCCTTGATTTTCCTCAACATCCGGAAGCACATCAATAATCGAGTTATCCTCGGCAGTTGCAGCCGCGCCGGCAGCCCCTGCATTGATGATCAACGATACCAATCCATGCTCGCCGCCGTCAATGGCAAGCGGCATCTTCTGATGAAGATATGGCGCAAGCGTGGCCATCGCCGTGAGCTGACACTTGAATGCATCGATTTTTTTACAGCCAAGCAGCCGAGCCAGATCCGCCACAGGCATTGAAATCACTTGCGCCAAGCCTTCAAGCGGGCTGGAGTATCGCGAAAGCAGGAATTCCTGCCATGCTTCCGTGTTTTTGTTTTTCGAACCTTTTGGCCGCCCGCCACGCTTGCCCGTCGCAGGCAAATCTACTGCATCCAGAGGCAAAGGCATCAGCTCAAGCTGCGCAGCCAGCCGACTGCCCGGCGGCACCTTTTCAGGCTCCAAAATCTCATTAACCGCCGTTTTTAAACCACTTTCAGCATTTTCCGGATTAATATCCATTATCGCCACCCTTTTATACCGTCGCAGCACCGTCGCAGCACCGTCGCAGCTATTATACTATTTATCTCTTTGATTATAATCAATAAAAATAATTACTACGACGCTACGACGCTACGACGCTACACGTCTCGTGATGTGCGCCCGCCCGCCCGCGCGTATATAAAGAACACGTGCGCATTATATAAAGAACACGCGCATACACACACATGTCACGCGCGACATCTCACCGTCGCACCGTCGTAGTTGCTATATTATCTTTATTTATCAGAGACTTAACCTACGACACCCCACCGTCGTAGCACCGTCGTAGCGTCGTAGCACATTCCCGCAACGCCACTCAACATCATCAAGCATAGCCCGCAGGCATAGCTATCGTCAAGACAGGTCTTGTTTTGTTTGATTATTACAAAAATAGATAAAATAAAGAAAGAATAATTATTAAATAAAACTTGAATATATCAGATAACTTATATAATATAGAGATTATAAGAGATTAATAAAACAACCGAAAAGGAGAGCAATATGACCAACAAAAACGGAATAAACATATACAAATATGGGAAAGTATCAAAAAAAGAAGCAGATATATTAATTGCACAAAGTTTAATTTATCGCAGTAAGGCTGGGGGACTACGAATGAGGACGCTTGGCTGCGCGTCTTTAGATACAACAAAAAGAGCTATAAAAGCCGCCCTTGCTTCTTAATCAGACAACTCAGACAACAAAGGAGTTAAATCATGCAGATAACAAAAGAATATAAAACTCTAGACGGCAGCCAAACTTTTAAAGCAACGATCAAAACTAAAAAACGTAAACATAATATTACTGCAATTATCAAAATTCATGGCTTACCTGAAAAAATGGTTACTAATAAATGGGGATTTCAAAATGACAAAGATGCCTTGAGTTACGGCGACAACTTACTAAAAAGCTATGGCGAAAATGCAATTATTTAAACCAAACAAAGGAGAAAATATCATGAAACTAGAAAACGCAAAGAAAAAACTTCAAAAAGCTTCAAATCACAAAATGATTCATAAAACTTCAAAAAACGAGTATTCCGGTAAAATCGGAAATCAGATTGTTAGTTTTATGTTTAACGATGAAGAAGAAGTAGGACGAGCACACGTTAGACATGTTGGCGATCATTCAGACGTTCAACACGATTACTTTGCTGGTCAAGTTTATCCGTCTTTACATCAAGCAATTGAAGTTGCTCAACAAGAAGGAACCTAACCATGTCACCCCACTTTATGACGACCGAAGAAAGAGCAGAGGCTCGCGACGCAGCATTTAATATATATTATTAACACAACCTCCCGGGTTAACAGCCCGGGTAACAGGGGAGGGAAATAATGGCGAACCTCATTTATCAGATAAAACTCTGGACATTCTTTTTTGCTCTCGTGGTTATGTCTATTACAGGCACAACTTTTATTATCACATACACGCCGGAAGGAATTGCCTTCACGCAGGCACGCCGCCCAGCCACTTCTCAAGATCAAATGAGGGCTGATTTTCTCACTGTTATGAGTGATATTTCGCAAATGATTCCGTTAAATCCTAAAGTTGAAAACACAAATCAATCTTTAATGCCGATGAGAGATTTTATGAGATTAAAAGAGGAATAATAACAACCACAGCGAGTAAGGGGGAACGCTGCAAAAACTTCCCATCAACCAACCAAAAGAAGGGAAAATACCATGTCAATCATTAACTTAATATCCGAGAACGCCGCCGATATCACAACAGTGGCACAGACTGTGCCGGACATGCTGGCAGGATATCAGGATACACTCAGAGGAATTTTTGATCCGCTTGCAAGCCCGCCGAGTCCAACTTATCCGGAACCACCAAAAAGAGACCTACTGCAGCGCACCGGTCTGTTTGATACTGCTAAGGATATTTTTAATAATAAAGGAATTAAACTCCCGAACGGCTCAGTAATCGGAGCTGATAAAATCCCGGGCGGAGGGAAATTCACTTGGGGAATGAAAATATAAATTCCGGATGAGCCGGAACACCGCCGGAGGGGTTGTTAGTTAACTCTCCGGCGGCATCTTAATAGAGAAAGGACTAAAATGACCAACATCATACGACCAAATTTCAAGCAGCACAAGCAGCACGTCAAGTACATCACTGTCCCTGCATGGGTAATAGCGGACGGAGTCCTCAACAGGCAGATCATGGTCATCCAGCAAGCAGGCTGGACTATCGAAACCTTTGGATGCCACCGGCACTGGGAGGACATCGTCTGCGTCAATCCGGAAGACAACCTGCGGTATAATGTAACTGCCGCCTACGACATCATAAACGATCGTTACAAAACAAACGAAAAAGGAGCTTAAAATCATGAATCGAGAAATTATAATTTATCCATCCGAAATATCTGTAAGAATACCAGAACACTGGAAAGACGAGGATAGCGTTGATGTAAGAATATCTTTTGTTACACAGACCGAAATCGTTTTTACACACCCCAACCATGAACCGGAAGTGTTTGATCTAATAAATAAAAAATGGATTCCTATACGAATAGGAGCTGACGGATATTTGTATAAAATCAAAAAAGGAGCTTAAATCATGAGACCACGTTTTACGCAAGGCGAAAAAAACCTTGAACTTCTACCAGATCACATCCATCAAACCTTGTCAGAGCACCAAGCACTGTGCGTGTTCACTTATTCCAGCCATACAAAACTTAAAGCTGTTATCCAGTGGCGTTACCGGATGAAAATCACAGGCGTAACTCAGTGGAAAATTTCCGACGATCTGAAAATAGGACAGTCCAGAATCAGCCAATGGCTAAACTTTGTTTTTGAACCTTCTGATCCTTTGTTCAAAAAAATTGAAGATTTTCTAAAACAATCTGAGGATGCGATAAAATGAAAACAGTGATTTTTGATCTTGATGGAACACTTTGTGATATTTCGCACAGGCTTCATTTCATTCGAGACGGGGATAACAATTGGAACGCTTTTTTTAAAGCATGTGTTCACGATAAACCCAAAGAAAACATCATTGAACTTTTGAAATCTTTACAATATGCCGAACATAAAATACTTATCGTCTCTGGACGATCTGAGAAAGTTAAAGACCAAACTATTGATTGGTTACATAATCAATCAATATTTTATGATGATCTTATCATGCGCCCTGAAGGTGATTTCACGCCGGATCACATCCTGAAAAAACGATGGTTAGATGAAGAAAAATTCGGAAAGTTGGAGGATATACTTTTTACGGTAGATGATCGGGATTGTGTTGTCCAAATGTGGCGTGATGCCGGACTGACCTGTTTACAAGTTGATCGTTGGAAAGAAGAAAAGAAATAGAAAAATAACACCCTACAACGACACCACCGATTTCAAAGGAACTCTCGTATACCTAGCAGGGGCACCGTCAAAGGATGTCCCTGCTTTTCCTGCTTCGGCACCTTCGACACGCCTTACAGATTGCACCCATACGCCTGTAGCCCCCGGAGCACCTGCCCAGATTGTGTCCCGAAAAATTCCAGCAAGCCCTTGGTGAGTGTTAGCGATGAGCAAAGAAGTCGGCTCATTGATAGGTTTTTCAACCCGTATACCAAACGTTCCCAGAACCTTGTTTGCATCATAATCAATTATTCCATCTTCCGGGCTGCCGGCAGCCTGTTCAATCCACGAGCCGATTGTCCGCTTTTTACCGTCACGGTACACGTCGCAGATTGTCGATAAAAGATGAGAAAAGCACCGCTCACTATCACTAATATCATCTTCAGCTTCGGAAAGAGTGGAACGCTTTAAAAGCTTTGACCAGTGCTCAACATCGCCGCTTTCAGGCTCTTGATCGTATAAAAGCAAATCAGCGCACGCAAGCAATGTCCCGAACAAATCACAGCTACGCCCGCCATGCCCGTATTTCTGCAAACCTAAAAAATATAAGTTTAATGTTTTCTCAAAACGCGGCCATTGATCCATTAATCTACGCCGGAAGACCGCACCGAATTCTGCTAGTTCTTTTGGTTTAAGGACTGGAGGCTTTGAAGACGGCTCAAGTTTATCAAGCTGAAGAATAACTATCCGGCTTTGATCCTGTGACGTTAAAGGAGGCACAAGAATTGACGAAAACAAAAAACAGCTACGCGCAATAAAGCTGGTGCCCTTGTGTCCGGAGCCGCCGCGCAGCGTCAGCCCGCCGGATGCAGCATGACGCGCAAATTTAATAATATTCTGATTTTTCCTGTTATCCGTTTCAGATTCCATCTCATCAAGCGCAATAGGCAGCGAAGCATGACCAACTGACTGCCAGAGACCGGCGGCAGTCGGATCCGTCG
>JAGLRU010000389.1 GCA_023136145.1 Alphaproteobacteria bacterium | reverse complement strand
TTTTACCACTGCTGCACCTCCATGCGCGGTCAATTGATATTCCATTGTATAAAGACCAGCCATCAATACATATAAAAGCCCCCGTGTCAGAGCATATAAAGGAGAAGATAGAAATCTGAACTTGTGTTAATTTTTTGCTATTCTTTGCAATTAAATTCTTAAAAATAAGGAAATATAGATGCCAACGCCGTTTTCTTTTTCAATATCAACACCATCAAGCGCTCAAGAATTCAAGTTAGAAAGCGGGACATCACTTTTTTTTGTTGGAGCAAACGGAAGCGGCAAAACACGTCTTGCTGTACAAATTGAGAATGTTTTAGAACTCAAAGCACATCGTATTTCTGCTCACCGCGCTTTAACGATGAACCCCTCTATAGCTAAAATCAATGAAGAAGAAGCAATAATGGGTTTACGAACAGGGCACGCAAATAAATCCGCTAATCTTGGAAATAGGATAGGTAGTCGCCAAGGAGGTAAACCAGCTGTTTTTTTACTTAACGATTATAATCTATTGCTTCAGGTTCTTTTTGCAGAGCAAGCCAACAAAGCTCTAGAAGTTTATGATAGGAACCAAATAGGCGATACAAGCATTGCAGAAAAAACTAATTTTAGGAAACTGATTTCTATTTGGGAATCATTGCTCCCTGACAGAAAATTGCACGTTACCGGTGATGATATAACAGTATCGGCAAACGGAAATACAAACTCATATAAAGCAGAGGATATGAGCGATGGGGAACGCTCCATATTTTACCTGATCGGGCAAACACTTTGTGCTGAAAGAAACAGTGTTCTTATTTTTGATGAACCGGAACTTCATATTCATCGTGCAATCATGTCAAAACTCTGGGACATGCTTGAAGCTGCACGGCCAGACTGTGCCTTTATCTTTATTTCTCATGACCTGGAATTTGTAGCATCACGAATTGGACAAAAATATGTAATCCGCGATTACGATCCATCTGGCAAATGGACGATAGAAAAAGTTCCCGATGAAACAGATTTTAGTGAAGAAATTACTACACAAATTCTTGGGAGCCGAAGACCAATCCTTTTTGTGGAAGGTGAAGGTTCTAGTCTTGATTTTGCAATATATCGAAATTGTTATCCTCCTGCGGAAGTATAGTACTTTAGAATAAGAATCAAACATGATACAATATTCTATGACTTATCAAACCCCCCACAGGATTGCCGTCTTATCCTT
>JAGLRU010000388.1 GCA_023136145.1 Alphaproteobacteria bacterium | reverse complement strand
CAGGTTCGTGAAATCGCTGAGGCAAAGTCAAAGGACATGAATGCTTCCAGTGTCGAAGCTGCGATGAAGTCTATCTCTGGAACTGCCCGTTCTATGGGCATTCAAGTTGTGGAGGGTTGAAATCATGGCAGAGAAAACAGAAAAAGTTAAAAAAGAAGTTGCCAAGAAAAAAGCCGTGAAAAAAGAAGCTGGCAAGACAGAAAAAACGGAAAAAGTAGCGAAAAAACAGCCGTCCAAAAAGAAAAAAGTTAAAGGCGAAAAGCAACTTTATACGAAAAGGTTGCGTGATATTCGCAAGGCACAGGATCGCAATAAAGTATGGTCACTCGTTGATGCCGTGAAGTTTATTAAACAGAACGCGACAGCAAAATTTGATGAAACTATCGAAATTGCACTTAACCTTGGCATTGATACGAGGCAGTCTGACCAGAATGTGCGCGGTATGTGCTCTTTGCCGAACGGTACTGGCAAAAGCATTCGCGTTGCTGTTTTTGCTAAGGGTGCTAAGGCTGAGGAAGCGAAGAAAGCCGGTGCGGACATTATTGGTGATGAAGACCTTGCTGCACAGATCAAGAAGGGCAAAATAGATTTTGATCGCTGCATTGCAACCCCAGATATGATGCCTCTTGTCGGAAGGCTCGGACAGGTGCTTGGCCCGAAAGGTCTGATGCCGAACCCGAAACTTGGAACAGTTACGATGGATGTCACTGGTGCAGTCAAAGGTGCAAAGGGTGGTTCTGTTGAATTCCGCGCTGAGAAATCGGGAATTGTTCACGTTGGTGTGGGTAAGGCAAGTTTTGACGATAAAAAAATCGCCGAAAACGTTCATGTTTTATTTGATGCTGTGATGAAGGCAAAACCGCAGGGAACTAAAGGTAACTACATGAAAAAAGCGTCCTTGTCTTCTACTATGGGTCCCGGTGTGCGACTGGATTTGTCCAGTTTCGCGAAAACGGTGGCCTGACTAAATTTTTTTGAATTCCGCTTTTGGGTGGAGTTTGAAGAATCCCTGTCCAAGACTACAGGTGCTCGAAAGGGCGTAATTTCGTAAGAAAGCCTGTATAGACGAAGGTTAAAGAGTTTATAGCTACGCTTTGTTATGGCTTGAGCTTCGGGATGGGACTAAGCGGATACGGATTGTCCTTAAAAAACAGGACGTATCCATATTTAACCCGGTCGGGTACTTTCTTTCTTTAAGGAAGGCTCGCTATAACAGAAAGAACGGAGAACTGTCCGTGGATCGCGCACAAAAAGAAGCGACTGTCGAAAAGCTGCACGAAACTTTCAAGGAGACGGAGTCAATCGTCGTTACCCAGTATTCAGGGATGACGGTGAGTCAGGTAACCGCGCTTCGTGTGAAGATGCGTGCGGAAGATGTCAGTTATAAAGTGTCTAAGAATCGGCTCGTACTACGCGCCCTCAAAGGCACACGATTCGAAGGCATCGGTCATATGTTGAAAGGCCCTGTTGGATTGGCAACGTCGAAAGACCCAGTTGCAGCAGCAAAAATCGCGTATAACTTTTCCAAGGATAACGAAAGTCTCGTTATTATCGGCGGTGCTCTTGGGGAGAAACTACTTGATAAATCTGGCATTGAAGCATTGTCGAAACTGCCGTCCCTTGATGAAATTCGGTCGAGAATGCTGGCGTTGTTCCAAACGCCTGCTACACGTCTCGCCGTTATTTCGCGGGAGCCGGCTCAGCAATTGGCTCGTGTCATTCAGGCTTATGCCAGCAAAGAATAATTTGCGCTGGTTTATTAAAAATGTTGTTTAAATAAAGGAGAACTAAAAATGTCTAATCTAGCGAAAATCGTGGACGACCTGTCCGCACTGACCGTTATGGAAGCCGCTGACCTTTCCAAGATGCTTGAAGAAAAATGGGGCGTTTCTGCCGCAGCTCCGGTTGCTGTTGCAGCTGTCGCTGCTGAAGGCCCTGCTGCTGAAGAAAAGACTGAATTCGATGTTGTTTTGTCTGCCATCGGCGATAAGAAGCTCGAAGTCATTAAAGCGGTACGTACTCTCACTGGACTTGGCTTGAAGGAAGCTAAAGATATGGTGGAAGCTGCTCCGAAAACATTGAAAACGGATGTGCCGAAAGCCGAAGCTGAAGAAATGAAGAAGACGCTTGAAGCTGCTGGCGCAAAAATCGAATTGAAGTAACGGTTTGTGATTGCTGAATTGATATAAACAGAAAAATGTCGGCGATGGGATGTTTTTCCCATCGCTCTTTTCTGTTGTTTGTGGATTGGGATTTTTTAAAAGTCGGATATTCGGGTGCATTGGTATCAGGCTTTTTTGTTGTGTGTTGGGGTGGCTGCATCCCCCGGGTAAAGTTAATGGATATACGAATATAAGGAAATTGGTCATGGGCGCGAAAAAAGCACTGAGAACTCTTAGCGACAGCAAAAGTTTTACGGGTCGCAAGCGCATACGCAGAAGTTTCGGGAAGATTCCTGAAGTGTGCGAAATGCCGAATTTGATCGAGGTTCAGCGCAATTCTTACGAGAAGTTCTTGCAGCGCGAAACGAAGTACTCCGAACGTCTTCACGAAGGATTGCAGGAGGTTTTTTCCTCTGTATTTCCAATCAAGGATTTTTCCGGTCGTGCAGAGATAGATTTCGTGCGCTATGATCTGGAAGAACCAAAATATGATGTAGAGGAATGCCAGCAGCGTGGCATGACCTATGCGGCACCTCTTCGTGTTACGCTGCGTTTGTCTACTTTTGATATTGATGAAGACACTGGCCTTCGTTCCATTCGTGACATTAAGGAGCAGGATGTCTATATGGTCGATATGCCGCTAATGACTGGCAACGGTACTTTTGTCGTTAATGGCACTGAACGTGTAATTGTTTCTCAGATGCACCGTAGCCCCGGCGTGTTTTTCGATCATGACGGTGGCAAGACGCATTCCTCCGGTAAATATTTGTTTGCAGCCAGAGTGATACCGTACCGTGGTTCATGGCTCGATTTTGAATTTGACGCGAAGGATATTGTTTATGTTCGCATTGATCGTCGTCGCAAGCTGCCAGTGACAACGCTGCTGTTGGCATTGGATAATGATGAATCCGTGAAGTACCGCGAGCGTCAGATAAATGCTGGCAAGGCAGTTGATCCGGCTAGAATTAAGGGTCTTTCCAGTGAGGAAATTCTTAGTTATTTTTACAAGACTGTTACCTACGAAAAAGTCAAGGATGGCTGGAAGACGGACTATCTGTCTGACCGCTATCATGGAATCAAAATCAGGTTCGATCTAGTTGATGCTAAAACCAAGAAGGTGAAAGTTTCGGCAGGTACGAAGATTACGGCTCGTCAGGCGAAGAAACTGGAAGAAGGCGGGATGAAGGCACAAATCATCGGCAAGGAAGAACTTATCGGTGCCTATCTCGCTTGTAACGTTGTTGATTCCGAGACCGGAGAGGTTATTTTCGAGGCTGGAGATGAAATCGACATCAAGGGTTTGGAAAAAATCGAGGAACTTGGTCTGAAGACGTTAGACATTCTGGACATTGACAATATCAACGTCGGTCCTTATATCCGCAATACACTTGCTGCCGAAAAGTGCCAAAATCGCGAGGATGCGCTGGTGGACATCTATCGCGTTATGCGTCCCGGTGAGCCGCCAACGCTGGAATCTGGTGATGCTCTGTTTCGTGGTCTGTTCTTTGATCAGGAACGTTATGATTTGTCGCCGGTAGGTCGCGTCAAGATGAACGCACGTTTGGATTTCAAAACTAACGATCAGGTGCGCGTACTTCGCAATGAGGATATTTTTTCCATCTTGAAAATCCTCGTTGGCCTGAAAGACGGGCGCGGAGAGATTGACGACATCGATCACCTTGGCAATCGTCGCGTTCGTTCCGTCGGTGAGTTGATGGAAAACCAGTGCCGTATCGGTTTGATGCGTATGGAACGCGCAATCAAGGAGCGTATGGGCTC
>JAGLRU010000387.1 GCA_023136145.1 Alphaproteobacteria bacterium | reverse complement strand
GAAAACTTTGGATGTTTCAATATTGCCAGCATTAAGCCTTCGATGCACGGCGTTGCGTTTAGCATTTCTATTAGAGGTTTCTTTCGCATGCGTTTTTGCAATTCTCCATCCGGCTCAAAAGCCACATCCGAGTCTACAAGGACAAAACACTTATCATACGATCGGCTTCCTTTTAGGCGTACGGCTTTCTCTACAACACTTTGTGGTGAACCACCGAAACTACATTCAACTTTCACGACGACATCCATATCTCTAGTCACATATAATTGTTTAATGTGCTGCAAAAATGCCTTTTCTGTTGGACCTTCGCCGACAATTAAAACTGTCTTTTTAGTGCGTCTTTGTTTTTGCCTTGGTCGTGGTACCATTGCCGATCTTCTCCTTAAATATTTGGTACCGCGCCATACGCACCAGCCATGTATTTAGCATAAATATTATCATCCCTACGAACACCTTTTATTTCATCAAGACGAAAAAGCCCACTTTTACAATCTTTATTCTTCTCAACTAATACGATTTGTTCTTTCTCAAGATGACTCAATATTTCGAGTGAATGGGATATAAACAGTAGCTGTGTATTTTTTGGATTAGTCTCTGGATTTGCAAACAATTCTATTATTAAAGGCAATGTGTGCGGATGCAGATCAATTTCCAACTCATCAATAACAGCTATTCCTCCTTGTTCAATTGCCGGCAGAAGGAAATGCAAAAGGACAAACATATTCTTTGTCCCATTAGATTCAAATGCGAACGGCAGTTGATACTCCTTGCCGTCAACCTTATGGATTCCTAAAGCACGATAAACTTTTTTCATTTCTCCAGTTTCAACATTCGGGGCATCACCTTCTTGTATAGCAATGTTTGTCAAACCAAGATCAATATCTTTTAAAAATTGAGCGGCTTTCTCAAATAATTTTTTATTCTTTCTATATGATTCCGTCGCTTGAAAAAGCCCTTGCTCTCCCAGTGAAGAGGTATCCCATGTTTTTCCTTTGCTATTAACATTAATAATGATTTTCTGAAAAAAACCCGAGATTTCTGTTAGAACTTCATTTTTTATTGCAACACCCGCCGCAATAAGAGATACATTTTTTCGTAAAATATCTCTAATAACCTCTGATCTTAAATTAACGCGCTGTATAATATCAGGTCTTTGAATCTTATGATCCCAAGTGCGTTTAAAAAGATAATTAAAATGATTTGTTTTTTTGTCTTTTTCTAAAAGATGTTCTCTATGAACATGTGTTTTACTCAAGTGAAGAAAATATTTGTAAATTTTAGCATTATGTTCAAAAACTATTTCAAATTCTGCTATGCCCTTTTGATCATTAGAGAAAGAAAAAGTGTCAACAGGAATCAACTCATTTTCTCCTTCGGCTGCTGTGAATGAATATCTAACAAACCAACCCAGAAATGACAGAGCTTTTAATGCGCTTGTCTTTCCGGAAGCATTCGGACCAATAACAGTTGTTACCTTGCTTAGGCGCGATCCAGCAGGACTATCACAAAACATATTATTCTTGGTAGATATACTTTTGCGAATATCCTCAAAACTGATCGTTGCTTCCTCTGCAAAAGAACAAAAATTCTTAAATTTAAATGAATGTATCATCTCTTCCTCCTAATAGGTCAAATTTCACATATTCAATCTGATGAAATAATACCACTTTAACGTTATTTTGTCAAATATTAATTATTTTGTATCTATAGAACCATGTTCTGCGATTATTTCTGAGCAAATCCGGACTACTTCTTCCCATCGTTCTTCAGGGCTTGAGCAATCTTGATTATACGGTTTTCGTCCAATGGTTCCAGGCTTAACGTATTCACAAGTGATATGTTTCAATCTGTAACAGCTCTTCTTTTTTGGTTTTGACAATTTGATAAAAGGGCGTTCAACCTTGTACAAATTTTTAAGCGCTTCTCTTGTATCTTCTTTAATCAGGCATATATATATTTCAGTTGTCTTTATTGAGGAATGCCCAAGCTGTTCTTTAACGAGTTTAATATTACGGCTGGCTTTGAGAAGATATGTTGCGTATGTGTGCCGCAGGCAATGGATGGAATATTTCTCAGAAAGTCCAGTAGCTTTTACGCATCGTTTAAATGATTTTTGAATGGCTCGCTTTAATAATGTAGTTCCGGCATCTGAAACAAATATAAAAGCATCAGCGTTATCATCAAATCTAAATCGCTCACGTAATCTCAGGAACTCCTCGCAGATTTCTTTGAATTCCGCATTAATCCAAACATTACGTTTTCTGCCACCTTTGCCGTTCTTCACAAATATCGAAGAGTGACTTTCTCTGATATGAATGTCGTCTATTTTTAGTTGTCGCATTTCGTTAACACGCAATCCGGTGAAAAGCCCTAATTGGATCATGAACCAATCACGGACAAGATAGTATTTCTTCCCTTTTATTCCATCCCATTTGAATTTCCAGCATACATTTCTAACGCGGTCAATTTCTTCAATGCTAAAGATTTTATTTTCACCTATGATCCATCTCTACACTTTCTTTTTTTCGGTTCACTTTTCTGATGAAATATGAACTGTGCAAAGCGAGTTATCGTCGATAAAATCCATTCTACCAGCTGCTTTTATGATGTCAAATACAGCGCAAAATACAATTTGTTCGCAGGTGTACTATCTGGTAAAAAAGAAACCCTCTGCAACATATTTGTTTCCAAATAGTTACAGAGGTTTCTTAACTGGCTCCCCGAGAGGGGTAAGAATCCGAACTTTTGTATAACTATTTATGTGGGGATGAATTATAAGAAGAAAGGTG
>JAGLRU010000386.1 GCA_023136145.1 Alphaproteobacteria bacterium | reverse complement strand
TTCCCGCGTTATTAAAATCCGCGTTGATGGTCAGGTTATATCCATTAGCATCAAGCTTGCCCGCGCCGGAAATAGTGACATTATCAAATGTCCAGTCGCTGGCAAGAAGAGGAGTCCTTTTGCCGCTAAGGCTGTTATTGTTGACTATGAGATCGCCATTGGTTTGAGCGACTGATTTCTTGTAAATCGTCCCGGCTCCGCCCATGCGCGCAGTTGTCCCTCCGGCAAGACCTCCATATGATTGATAAGTTACTGTGGAAGAATCAGTAGTATAATAAACAGCTATTCTTCCGCCACTGCCACCGCCACATTCTAAATAGGAAGTACTTCCCCCGTTAGCTGTAATTGATCCTGCTCCAGCAAGAATTCCGGTATTAATCCATATACTACCTCCCGAACCTCCGCCTCCTCTTCCGTTACTCGATTCATTCTGCCCATTAGTGATAATATCACCCTCTATAATGGTGGTACCGGATACAATTAATTTCACTGCTCCACCGCCTGAGCCACCGAGATCGCCGCTATATTGCCCTCCTCCACTTCCTATATCGTCCGGTTCTGTTATAGAACCATAACCAGCACCACCTGCGCCGGCAGTGCCATCTCCGCCGTCTCCGCCATATCCCGCACCACCCGCACGAGCTCCATCTCCTCCTGCTCCTGTTCCTTCTGAAGACCAATAGCCTTTATAATTTGCATTGATAAAACCACCTGAGGCAATGGTAAAGTTGGCAGCTTCCAAATTAATAACATGGGTTTGGGCAGTGGTATTGGCATAATGCGTCAATATCCCAGTGGTTCCAATTGTAACATCTCCGAGAACAACTAATTTAGTAGAAGCCATATCACAATTCTTTAAGGTCATGGTTCCGTTAATTGAAAGATCTCCTGAAATATTAATCGGATCCGCGTCCATGCTTCCGTTAACTGTAATATTAGTGAAAGAACGATTTATTTTTTCAAAAACTCTACAGTTTTCAGGAATTATTAATTCTCCTCCTCCGCTTAATAAAGCAAAGATTCCACCTTCATCAGTAACTACTCCTTTAGTAGTCCAGTTTAAAGTTGTATAGGTAATATTAGAAGAAGTACCAGTTTGTAAATGTCCATAATTTTGAAGGGTGAGAGTATCAAAAGTAATTGTTTCATTGATCAAGGTTTTGCCGATATATGCGTCATCCGTACTGTCCTGATCATTATTATTAATAATAAGTTCATCAGTGCCGGCTGTATTGTCCCTTAAATAGATTGTTCCTGCTCCACCCATGCGAGCAGTTGATACTCCGGCAAGTCCTCCGTATGCTTGATAAGAAACGGTAGAATTATCTGTAGTGTAATAAACAGCTATTCTTCCACCACTGCCACCACCACATTCTAAATAAGAAGTACTTCCCCCGTTAGCTGTAATTGATCCTGCTCCAGCAAGAATTCCGGTATTAATCCATATACTACCTCCCGAACCTCCGCCTCCTCTTCCGTTACTTGATTCATTCTGCCCATTAGTGATAATATCACCCTCTATAATGGTGGTACCGGATACAATTAATTTCACTGCTCCACCGCCTGAGCCACCGAGATCGCCGCTATATTGCCCTCCTCCACTTCCTATATCGTCCGGTTCTGTTATAGAACCATAACTAATACCACCCGTAGCGCCTGCATATGAACCTATTCCTCCGTTTCCGCCATAACCTGCGCCACCCGCGCGCTCCGCGTCTCCTCCTTGTCCTGTTCCTTCTGAAGACTGATATCCTTTATAATTTGCATTGATAAAGCCGCCCGAGGCAATGGTAAAGTTGGCGGCTGTGATATCAATTACATATTGCTTGGTAATAGTATTCTTACTATGGGTTAAAATTCCCGCTGCTCCAATATCAAAATCACCTGCAGTGGTGATAGACTGTCTCGCTTCCATATATCCATTTATTGTATAGCTAGTATGTGTTCTTGTTGTATAGGCGCATAATCTTGATGTTTCAGGAACAATAAGATCTCCTCCTCCACTTAATAGATCAAAGGTTCCTCCATTATCAGTAATAATACCTTTGGTTGACCAGTCAAGAGTCGTATAACTAATACTAGTTGTCACGGTAATATCAAGCCAGCCATAATCACTTATTATTAAAGTATCGAAAGTATATGCCTGATCATCAAGACGAGTTTTACCTATATAACTATCATTTGTACTGTAATTATCATTATTATCAACAATCAAATCCCCGTTAGTTTGGGCTGCTGATTTCTTGTATATCGTTCCCGCACCGCCCATTCGATTGGTGGATGTGCTATTTTTCCCTCCGAATGATTGAAAAGTCACAGTTGAAGAATCAATAGTATAATAAACAGCTATTCTTCCGCCACCACCACCGCCACACTCTGAATAGTTAGTACTTCCCCCGTTAGCTGTAATTGATCCTGCTCCAGCAAGAATTCCGGTATTAATCCATATACTACCTCCCGAACCTCCACCTCCTCTTCCGTTACTTGATTCATTCTGCCCATTAGTGATAATATCACCCTCAATAGTGGTGGTGCCGAATACAATTAATTTTACTGCTCCGCCACCCGAACCACCAAGAGAACCGCCATATCGCCCGCCCCCACTTCCTATATCGTCCGGTTCTGTTATAGAACCATAACTAATACCACCCGTAGCGCCTGCATATGAACCTATTCCTCCGTTTCCGCCATAACCTGCGCCACCCGCGCGCTCTGCATCTCCTCCTTGTCCTGTTCCTTCTGAAGACTGATATCCTTTATAATTTGCATTGATAAAGCCGCCAACCTCAACTGTCAAATTAGCAGCTTCCATATTAATAATATGGGTTTCTTCGGTAGTATTGGCGGTATGCGTCAATGTTCCAGTTGCTCCAACATTAACATCTCCGGTCACCACAAGTTTATTGGTAGTTGAGTTTCCGTTAGATAAAGTAAGCACTGAAACGTTGTTTTCTCCAAGAGAAAGGCCTTTAATCGTTGTTGAGCCGGAAGTTAAATTAAGCGTGGGCGCGTTCGTATAATTGCCGTCTATGGTAACATTGTCTCCTGAAGTAGGCGCTGTTCCTTCGACCCAATTGGCATCCACTGTCCAATCAGTAGATTCTGATCCGTCCCAGGTAACCGAAGTAAACTCATCCGCGCCAATGTCCCAGCTAGCGGGACGGGTGGAACCGTCAATGTCGTCCGAAAACGCGAGGTTGGGATCAGCAGAAAGGTCTGCGCCGCTATCTTTAGCTAAAGTATCACTCAATGAAAGGAAAAAAGCGTCTTCTACTTCATCTCCAAAACTCACGCTTCCATACATGTTGGTATAGATGATATAATCTTCGCTATCGTCAAAAAAATC
>JAGLRU010000385.1 GCA_023136145.1 Alphaproteobacteria bacterium | reverse complement strand
GCGGGTTCAGCACCTTCAGGATATTAGGGACGGATGTATAGTGCATCCCTAATGCGCCGCGTTCTTCGTCATCGGCAACAGCCTGAATCATGGAACCGAAAATATCAGGGTTGATTTTCGTCCAGTCCAGCTTACCGACATGTATTAGGTAGCTCCGCGCAATTTTGCTGAAACGCGGCACTTCCGTACCGCCGGAGAAAAGACCGCCGTTCACGTAAGGGAACGTATCCGCCCATCGAGGCAATTTCGCCGTTGCTCTATCTTGTGTCTTGGTGTTCATGGCGCGGAATATTTCGCTGATAACCTCGTGCGTGTTAGAGGAGTCTCTCTCGCTCATCTGCTCCACAGTGGAGGTGAACAAGTTATCGCCCAGAAAAATATCCGTATCCTCCGCGAAGAAACAGAAAATCAGCCGCGCCATAAAATGGTTCATATCGTGGCGGTGTTCTTCTTTTCCCCATTTTGGGTTGTCTTTAAGCAATTCCACGTAGAGCTTGTTCAAGCGGCCAGTCGCCCGAATGTCGAAGGAGCTTTCTGCGATCTGTTTGACTGTGCTAATGCCCGCCAAAGGAAGAAAAAAGCCGAAATGGTTGGGAAAACCCTTGAACGCGCAGGCGATGGTTTCGCCGCTGGTCAAGTCTTCGGCTTGAAAATCTTCGCCATCGGTGGCAAGGATGAATTTTGCCTTCTGCTTCACCGTTGTAGGGCTGGCGCGCAACGCATCAAGAGTTTTCAGAACCTCTCCAACAGGACAAACAGCCATGTGGATGTTGTTGTACTGAAGAACGGCACTTTCAATATCTGTCTTGTTGGTATTGCCCTTTTTCAGGCGCTTAATGGTTGTCGCCTTGTTGCCAAAAGCTTCCAAGAACGCATAGGGGAACGCAGACGCATCAAAGGGCTGTTCCGCAAGATGAGATATGGCTTCTTCGATTTCGACGGCGTTCAAAGCGCATTTCCTCCGTCGGATTTCTTATTGCTGAGTTCCTGCTCTTTTATCCACCGGTCAACTTCGGTCTTCCGAAAACGCCATGCTCCGCCGACCTTGAAGCCGGGGATTTTGCCCTGTGCTGTGAGGCGATAGAGCGTTTTTTCTGCCATCTTCAGATAGGTTGCCAGTTCGCGGATTGTTAAGACTTCCATATCCAAGATTTTATTGTTTTTTATCATATGTGAGAAATTAGAGGAATTTCGAGCAGGCTACAAGGCGAAAGTAGCATTATTAGTCCTGCGAGAGGATGCACCGGTATCAGAGCTGGCGTTAAAATACGGAGTTCA
>JAGLRU010000384.1 GCA_023136145.1 Alphaproteobacteria bacterium | reverse complement strand
TCTGCGCCGTTTCAATATCACGCACAGCAAAAAAGCTGCGTAAAGCCGCGCTTGAGGTGATGATATTTTCTGCATTTGTGCCGAGGGCTTTCATTTGTTGAGTGCTTTGAAATACTGCCCATGGACGAATACCTATCCCTGCGCCATAGGTAAAAAGCTTGCTTACCAACGGAAAGTTACCAATTTGAGCACATTCATCAAGTATCCAAGTTTGTTGTGGTGCTTGCGGTGTACGGGATTTATAAATCATAGCTCCTACAAACAGGGCTTTAATCACAGGCGACCACGCTGCTACAAATTCGGCAGGTGGCATCATATAGAATTGATATGTTTGCTCACTTTCACAAAGTTGTGATAGTGAAAAATCAAATGGCGGTGAAACGGAAGCCATAAGCACCGGATCGCTTAAGGCAGCAAAACCTTTGAATAGTTCTCCTAAAATTGCTTGAAAGCCATTGCTGGAATTATCACGGGAAGCCGCAATTTCTTCTTCTACGCGCACACAAATTGAAAATCGGCTTTTTGACATTTCATAGGCAAAGTTCAGATATTTATCACTGCCACCGGGTATTAGATTTATAGCGTGATATAAATCAGGCAGTGTTAAAACGCCCTTTGTTTCTACCAGTGCTAAAGCAAAAGCTTCGCAAAATTCCTGTGCACGCCGTTCAAAATAAACCCCGTTGGCACTTCCAGAAAGCGGAATCATATTCTCACAAAAAACTTTAACATCTGAAACAAGGGAAGGGCTATCAATGTGGATATAATCAACCGGATTGATCCGGTGTTGAGGCAAGCCATGCAAGGCTTGCGGGTTCCAGTAAATGCAAAATTTCTTGTCCGGTGTTTGATCTTGAGAAATCGCAGCCAGTTCACCTTTCATATCTAAAATAAGCATTGTTGAGGCGCAAATACCACTGCATATATTGTAAGCTAAAATATCGCGCAGTTTACCGCCTCGTGCTCCAGCCGTTAAAAGTAGCCCGCCCATATCGCTGTACCACAAAGGCTGCTTGTCGTAAAAGCCCACCAACAAAGAATGAGGATGCTGGGTAAACATGCCCGCTTTTCTTATGTCTTGCTGATCTGCAAATGCCGCAGAGCCAAATCTATATTCTTCATTATCAATCATGGGGAAAATCTTTCAGAAAAATCAGATAAAAAAGAGCCGGAAAGTTTTTATGCTTTCCGGCAATATTGATTAAGAACGGCATTATCCAAAGAGGGCACCAATAATAGCTAGCACGATAAAGACAAAAAATACGCCGCCTAATATATCGAGAATAATTTCACCAATGCTTTTTCCTTGTTTTTTATAAACGCCATAAGAGCCGCCTCCAACTTTTTTATACTTATCAGCCATCATCTTTCTCCTTATTTTTTAAGGTTTAAAAAAAGCGTATCATTACAGCAAGCGCACCAAAGATAAGCGCCGTTGAAATTGATGCGCGTGCAGAAAAGAAAATCAATGCAGCACAAAGAACGCCCCAGATCAGCTTCATAAAATCGGCACTGCCTTGCCCGTAATGAGACAGAGCAAAGTCATATACCCAGTCTTGCGTGGCAGTATAAAGAGGTGCGGTTCCAAAAAACGTGGCAATAACAGCCAGTACATTGGCAAGCCCAATCATGGAACTCATAAAAATAGATTTACCGGCTTCAGCGTGTTTTTTTGAACTTAGCATGGAGCACTCCTTTCACGGCTGCGTTGCTTTCCATGCTCTCATAATAAAACCCCCGAACATGTGAGTCGGGGGGATAAAGGCAAAAAAGAAAAAAGAGGCTCCATATATGAAGCCTCTTTTAAGAAAAGTTATTTTGTTGAATTATTGTCGTTGGCAACGCCCCATCGAATGGCTGCACCCGGATTGCGTGCTCTTAAGATTGTAGCAAATACTCTGAAACGTTCTCTTGCTTCACAGCGTACATGCGGTCTATTAGAGCATGGGGTACAACAAACTCGTTTAAAATAGCCTGTAATGGTATCATTGGCTGTTGAAATGCTTTTAGATGATCCCTCAAAATGTATATCGTCATCTATTTCAAACACGTCCATATTCAGATCAACATTTTGTCCGGTTTTTTTATCTACGATTACACCGGAGAAAGCCATATATTCTTCTACTAAATAATTTTTCCATTCTGAAGGCAAAAACCCTAAAACGTATGCAAATGAACGAATATCACGGATAAATTTAGGATTTTTCATTTCTTCATCTGTAACAAGATATGCTTTGAATAAAGGGCAATATCCTGAAAGTAAACAAGTTGTGCAATTAGTTTTATTGGGGTCTTTCATTTTCGCCTCCTTCTTATTTGTGATTAAAAAAGGAAGCAGCGCTGCTTTAAAATTAGTGTATCCGAAAAGATATCTTTTCGGATATACTTTTCATGTCTCATCTTAGGAAGGAGTTTGCATGTAAATGATTGTTAAGAATAGATTTTTTCTATCAAAAAATACAAAAATAGATGAAAGAACAACGCGAAAGCTGATTAAGTGTTTTGCGGCTGATTTAACTGTAAGCGAAGCTGCGAAGAAAACAGGATTAAGTATACGATCTATAAATCCTTTCTATATAAAACTCAGAAAAATTTTATATAAAAATAGAACTATTTTTGTTCCTCTTTACATGACTCAGAAAATTTTAAGACTCTACTGGGTGCATGAAATCATAATGAATACACTGGTTAAAAAGTTTGGTCGAAATAAAAATATGAAAATAAGAAATGATTATATTATTTTTGAAAATCCATTAAATCATAAAAAAGAAAAGGAGAAAGCTTTAGAAAGTGCTCAGCGTGAATTAAACAAAATGTCTAAAGAAGAAATAATTGATTTTATGAAACTTGGTAATAAGAATGCCCTTAATCAACTCATAAAAGATTCTGATAGTTTTCATGATTATAGAACTAATTATTTAAAAAAAGGCAGTTCCTTAAAATATCATATAGAGAATTCTTTTGAATCTAGATATAGATATGTAATTGGAGTTTATATTTGTAATGGTAAAGACTTGCCAATAAAGTATAAAAAAATAAGAGGAGCATCAATGATATATGAAGTTGATACGAAAGTATCAAGACATAAAGATGCGTTTTCTCGCTGTAAAAAAGAAGTAACCTCCAGAATATACAAAGATTTAATAAATTGGATTATTCACAATCCAATTGGGCGCTAATCTTGCTTTTAATTTTAGGATCGTATTTTATGACGCGTTCTATTTGGGCGCGCCGTAATTCTCTGTCCAAAGTCATAGAAATCCATGCATTTTGAGCAACACCCAAATATTCACATTCTTCCGTTATACGTTTGCGTAAATCTGGCACTAATCTTACAAGTTTTCCAGTGGGTCTTTTCTTGTCTTTCGCGGTAGTCATTATTTCAAATTCCTATATATGGCAATATAATATCCCTTCTTATATGTATTATTGAAAATAATTGCAAATAGTTATTGTAAACATAATTACAAACGCCAAGCTTTAAAATCTGAAAACAAAAAACTTTTAATTTTTACAGTACAAACGCACAGCCTTTGATAACGTATCCCGACAAACGCCAAGTTCTTTTGCTTTGCTCATGATCGTTGTTTTTCCAGCCTGAATTTCTGCATGTGCGGATTTAATTTGAGAAATTGTCAATTTATGCGGACGGCCTATATGTTTGCCGCGTTTTCGTGCAGCAGCCATTCCCTGCTTGGTACGAACGCTTAGCATACTGCGCTCAAATTCAGCCATAGACGCCACAATGGATAAAAACAATCTTCCGGTAGGCGTAGACAAATCAATGTTCATATCAACGATATTGAGATTAATCTGACGTTTTTGCAGTTGCTCAACTGCGCAAATGGTATCCACAACGCTGCGCCATGCCCGATCTAATGACCAGACAATAAACGTATCATGAGCTTGTAATTTTTGGATGGCAGATTCATAAACAGGTCTTGATTTATTGGTTGCTGAAACCGTTTCTATATATAACTCATCACACAGCTCGCTTAAACCGTCAATCTGCCTGTCCGGTCTTTGCTCTTCTGTGCTAACACGTAAATATCCAATCTTTGCCAACTTCCCGTTCCTCCACATTTTGGCTTGCTTGAATGCAAGAAAAACGCAGAAAAAGGGAACCTTTGATTAGCCCTTCATTATTAAAATAAAGTCAGGTCACTCGATATTTATAAACACCTGAAAACTCTATACTCAATCTCATTATCACTGTAATTATAAAAATAGCAAGAAAACCGTTCCCTTTATCGTGGAGGGTTTTCACATGAATAATTATCGTAAGTTCTTGGCTATACTGGTTTTTATTACATTAGCATTTGTAAGCGTACAGTCCTATGCAGAGATTTTTAAGAGTTCAGAATTTTTGGAGTGGAAAGTAAAGAGTCAACATTTCTACATTGAGGCATCAGTAGGTATGGCAAGCCTTATAGCTGCCCAAAATGACAAAAAGCAGGCTACATGTATAGATGATTGGTATTATCAGGATGAAAATGCAGCTAATGCATTCATTCTTAAAACAATGAATACGTATAAATCATATCACCCTCGTGGGATAATATTGGGAGCTATCCAAAAGAAGTGTGGAGATTTAAAATATATTAAACAGTAAAATAATCAGAATTTTAGTACATCAATTTCATATGATGCTGTTTTAACCAGCTTTGCTTCAGTTATTTCAGCATCTATTCTTTCTGTAACGCTTTGTGGGGATTTATCCTTAATCTCTTTTTGAATGCCTTCTATTTCTTCTTTTGTCACAAGATTATCCTGATTGCTCATGCGATGTCGCGCATGACCTAGAACGTCCACCTGATAATGGCGTAGAGTTTCAACATGTTGTTTTCTATCGTCAGCAGTCTGTTTTTGTTGCAAATAATCTTCTTGAGATAAAGCACCTTTTTTCCAGACGATTTGTTTCCGCTCATCACCTTCAACATGACGGCCATTTTTTGTCCAGACATTGCCGTTGGAATCTTTAAAAACGGCAGTTCCATCTGCCAGCTTATTGGCATTGTTCAGCGTGTCATTCAATGTATCTTCCGATTGCTCCAAATCTTGCTCTGCTTGTTGCAAAGCCTTTTCCGTTGCAATTTCGGCACGGTTTAAAAGATCATTAGTTTCATTATACAACGCTGCATAGACAGGATCATTTAGGAGAATAAGCTGTAATGCGGACAGGGTTTTGTCTCGACTATTTTTGTCCTGTATTGACTGGTTTGTTTTTCTAGGGAAAAAGCGCTGCATTTGACCGGTTTCACGACCAGCCGCCTCATTTTGCTGGTCAGTATGATCGGTATGGCGCTGTTTATCCGCCATCAGCCGTATTGTTTCTTGAAAATCTCTATCGTCCGCCACTGTCACGCCACCATATTACTTTATCTTTTATGTGTGGAGCTGAAGAGCTGAATGTCTGGAACAGGTTTCCACACTTGATCGGATTTATACCTATTAATATTATACCTGAATTATTGAAATAAAACAAAAAGCAGATAGTTTAATGCTATTTTGTATGTGTCAAAAAACCTTTGTTGCAATATGCAGTGTGTCAATATCTGGTCAGTGCGTGGTACATTGTCATGTGTTTGCAGTTGGTAGTACATGATAGGTTTTGTATTACATTTTTCTCTGATTGACAGGTTAAGGATTTACGCAAGATGTGCGTGGTAGTACCACGCTATCTTTTCTCACGGCGCTACGCTTGTTCGGCAATGGAGACGCTGCGCTCTCCCGTTGCATCCCTCTGGCTCATAACTTGAAGGTCGTAGGTTCAAATCTCACCCCCCGCAACCAATAAAATCAACAAGTTAGCCGCTTTCGAGCGGCTTTTATTTTGTCCTGTTTCTATTATATTTCTACCCGTGACGTATTTGTTGAAGGAAAAGTTTAGGGATTGTCTGCTGTACAACGTTAATTGAGGTAGTTTTAATTTTCTTTTGGTGATTAAAATAAAGCATGGATTATTCATTTAACAAAAAAACGCTAAGAAGTTGTATTTTAAAAGCGGATTTTTTTAAAGATCAATCATTGAAAGATGATGATTATAGAGAAAGTTTAATTAAAGATTCATATAATAAAGCGAAAGATTTTTCAGTATTTTTTCCAGAGATAGAAGTGCGAAAAATAAACTCAAATTTGCTTTTGAGCGTAAATAAGCTGAGTGAAAAGCTTGTTTTGCGTAAATGTGCTCAAAACGTAAAAAAGTTTTTTTGTATATACCCAAAGCATAGAAATAAAATTATTAAAGAGATAAAAGAATTTTTATCTGAAGGAACACCTTATAGAATATATAAATTAGATATCTCAAAGTTTTTTGAAAGTTGCGATGTTGAAAAAATTATATCTATTTTGCAAAAAGAAAATTTACCATTTCATACTATTCTTTTAATTCAATCTTTCTTTGAACGTTGTACGCCACTTAATGGTGGAGGCTTACCAAGAGGTATTGAAATCAGCTCAGTTTTATCAGAGGTTTTCCTTCGGAATTTTGATGAAAAGCTATCTTGTTCAAAAGATGTTTTTTACTATTCAAGATACGTGGACGATATTTTTATTATTACTTCTAGCTTAGAAAATGAGAAAGATTTTTTAAAAAATATACGCAGGGCATTACCTATCGGACTTAATTTAAACAATAACAAACAAAAAGTTATTCATGTTCCCCAAAGAAGTATTGGCACTAATAACCTTGTCATAGCCAATTTTAATTATCTCGGTTATAATTTTAGGATTGTTGATATTGATCTTGATTCTGAAACACCTCAGAATAAAAAATCTGCTTATTTAAAAAAAAGAAAGAATCGTAAGATTGAGCTGTGCCTTTCTAATAATAAAAAAAGAAAAGTAATGATAAAGGTTTCAAGAGCTGCTTATGCATACGTAAAAGACAATGATTACCAATTATTCTATGACCGTATTGAGTTTTTAGTGTCTAACAGAGATATGATGGATAAGAATAAAAATAAAAAAATCACGACAGGCATTTATTATAGTAATTCTATGCTTACTTATCCTTACAGTTGTATGCATGATATAGATAAGTATTTTAGACATATTTTACTTACTAAAAGTTCAAGGCTATCTAATTTATTAAATGGAAAATTATCAAATAACCAGCTGCAAAAATTGCTCAAATTAGGTTTTAAAAATGGCTTTGAGAAAAGAGTGTTTAAAACTTATAGTCCAAACAGATTGAATGAAATAGCAAAAATATGGCGATGAATATTCAGCATGTTGATAAAAAAGACAAGTTTCGTGCGCTTCTTACTGATATGTTGAACGGAGACGTACCTGTGATTTTTTCAAATGACGGGTTGTATATAAATCTTTATAATCAAAATAATTCTAAAAAAACGACTTCTGAAATTATCAAATCAATTTATAATAAGCTTTTATGTGGTTTATCTCAATCCTCGCCTTACAAGTATAATATTAGCAAAGACATATTAACGCTGCGTAATCTATCCCTTATGCATCCGCGTGCTCAGCTTAATTTTTGTGATTTTTATTCAGAATATAGCAACTTGATTACATATTTTTGTACAAAAAGCCAAGCTTCGATTAGAGCGCCATACAAAGTTAGTAATTCATTATTTTTAAAAGGTGGCGGTGCTTATTCTCCATATAAAGATATTGATATAGATACAGTTAAAGATGAGCTTTTCAAAAGACACACGTCTTCTTTTTTTGCTTATAAGTCGCATAATAGATTTTATAAATTCTTTAAAAGTGATCGTTATTTTTATCTAGAAAAGAAGTTTTCTAGTATGCGCATGCTAGACGTAGCAAATTGCTTTGATAGTATTTATACGCACGTAATTGCTTGGGCGACAAAGCATAAAGAATTTAATAAAAAAAATACTGGATTTTTAAACCAATTTGCTACTACCTTTGACCAATTAATGCAAAGGTCTAACAACAATGAAACAAATGGAATTCCTATCGGTTCAGAAGTCAGCCGTATTTTTGCTGAAATTATTTTTCAGCAAATTGATTTCAATGTAATACAAATATTAAGTGAAAAACATTCCCATCGTTTTGGATGCGATTACCATTTTGTTCGTTATGTTGATGATTACGTAGTATTTTCTAATACTACGGACGTAATGGATGTTGTGTCGTACATTATCAGTGATGAGCTTTCTAAATATAATTTGTATATTAACGATTCAAAAATTGATAATTATGATCGTCCGTTTGTAACTAAAAAATCTAACGTTATTGCAGAGGCAGATGACTGTTTAACTACTCTATATAAGAGCTGTTTTAAGAGGCAAGATGATAAAAATTCTTTCAAGTTTCAGCCTAAAAAAATTAATTCTCGAAGTGGCTTTATAAAAAAATTTATAACTAACATCAAAGTTGTTTGCAAAAATCAAAATGCATCCTATGGAGATGTTTCGTCCTTCTTAGTTTCTTGTCTTTCTAGGCAGTTAATTTCGTTTGTAAATTCCAAAGAGATTACAGATGACTTTTCCCAGAGTGATGATGAACAAGTTTCTTTGATAAGGTCGCAATGTAAAAATATTATTTTTTCCTTTATTGAAATAATGCTCTTTTTTTATTTTGTATGTCCTCAATCACAATCATCCAATAAATTAGCTAAAACAGTTATAATTATAGATAGGTTTCTATCTGAAAATTATAGTGAATATATTGATGATTTTAGAGGAATGGTAATGCATGAAATTACTACGCACTTTCCATTAAATGGTTTGAAAAATAAAAATAGGGATGGTCTATCAACGCTTGAAAATTTGAATATTATTCTAGCTGTAAGCGAGTTCGGAGAAAATTACTTAATACCCCAAGAGAAATTATCTAAGTTTTATGATAACTGTAAAAATATCACCTATTTTGAAGTCGTCTCAGTCCTTTATTATATTAAGGATCATACCTTTTATTATGATCTTAAAGAAAAAATTAAAAAATCTATTTTTAAAATAATTTCTAAAAACCAAAAATTACTCCATAGTTGTTCGGAAGCAAATCACTTATTCTTGGATAGTATGAGCTGTCCTTATTTAAGCAGAGAGTTTAAAAAAGAGCTGTTAATGCTTTATCTAAAACAATATGAACAAAAGCCCCATTTTTCATATAAGAAAATAGAAGGCTTTATTGACGATTTGCAGTCTATATATTGGTTCGTAAAATGGAAAGATTTGGATCTTGTGAAGCTTTTAGAGCGTAAAGAGTTGAATTTATCCTATTAGTGACTATAGTTTAAGAGTATTAGTTCGCCAATATTACTTCCATAAATTTGATGCTTGTATCAAATTTATCTTCGATAAAAGCATACAATTTTCCCGCAAGGAAAATATGAGCCTAATCTGAGAGTTTCGGCTCACACACCAGATGTTGAGGCGTTCTAATACACTTTTTCAAATTATTTCTTAAGATGTGTTGTTAATATATTTTGAATATTATTTATGCAGATTGGCAGCCATTGTTATGCCTTTCTTAGATGTGGCTCCAGAAATTCGGACAGTGTGTTAAGCTACTTTTTATGACCAAATAAGGGTCATTGATATGACATTATTTGTTGATACCGAAATCAGGTACAAAATGGTTTCCTAAGCGGAAATGAAGAAGAAAGAATAATTTACAAGACCATAGAAAAAGCTTAATTTTTAAGCTATTTATAGCTTGGAAAAAACTGAAATTAAACGAATTTACTTGCCAAATATATTTGGCAGTGCTATGATAAAAGGTAGAAATATGGTACAGGTCGTAGAATCAAAAAAGGTCATTGTTTTTCAGAATAAAAACAGTAAGGAACCGTTTACGGACTGGCTGAATGACCTACGGGATCAGAAAGGCCGAAGGGCTGTTCTGAAACGAATTGGAAGGCTAGAATATGGCTTGTACGGAGATTGTGAACCTGTAGGTGAAGGGGTTTCGGAATTACGAATATTCCTTAGCCCCGGATACCGGGTTTATTTTGGTGAAGAGGATGGTAATATCGTTATTCTCTTATGTGGTGGTGATAAAGGCTCTCAGAACAGGGACATAAAAGCCGCTAAAGCATATTGGAAGGAGTATAAGGCTCATGACCAAGAAACGTAATTACAGGGCATTCAGGGATGTTGAGGAAGAATATTTCCGCAACCACCCAGAAGAAATTGGTTCTTACATTGATGAAATATTTGATGACTATGCTCAGAATGGAAGTTCAGCAGCCCTACTTGCTTCTTTGCGTGTGATTGCCAAAGTCAAAGGCATTACTAATCTTGCTAAAATTACAGGCATGACCCGACAAGGGGTTCAGCACGCTTTGTCCAACAAGGGCAATCCCCGCTTTGATAATGTTAATGCGATCATGCATGCTTTGGGTTATCGCCTAACACCCTCACCAATCGAAAATACACATAGGGTTTGAAAGAAAAATAAAAAATAATGTCTGTTGGATTAAAATAAAAGAAAGTTATTAAATATCGACTAAATTAAATACCAGTCACAACGAAACAAGAACGATACGCTGAAAGCTAAGATTTGATTTATAAATATTCTTGCTAATTATCAGAAAACTAAGCAATTATTTATGACGTTATTCTATAAGTATTGCTGCGTTTAACAAAAGCAGGGATAGTACCTTCCAGAATATCAATGATTTGTTCCCGGATTTTTTGATCTTCTATAGCTCCGCTTTTATACAAAACTTTGTTTTTTTTCTTCTTATCAATAGAAGCGCATATAATCTGATCTGCATCACAATTTACAGCAATATTGGGGTTGTGCGTTACGATAATAATCTGTCGTCTATTCTTAGCTTTACGGACACATGGAACAAGAATTTTGAAAATCGTTTGATTATCAAGGTTTTCTTCTGGTTGATCTATTATTAAAGGATGGTTTCTCTTATCCAGCAACAAATAAAAGACCAGAAGCATACAACCTCTTTCACCGGGGGATAGCTCTTCTGGTTTCTTTCCACTCCATGTCAATTCATATTTTGGGGAGAGGTATCCTAATGAGAAAATATAATCGTAAAATTCACTAATCTTTTGAGGGGTGTTCATTTGCTCTTGGACTTTAGCAAGTATTGAATCGTCCGAACCATCTGACAAAGCTTTAATTATGTTAGTTAAAAAATATCTAACACCATTGGCAGTTTGAAAATCAGTCGTTTTTAGTAATTCTGATAACTTACGAGAGCCATCCTCAGTTCCTTTAAAAAAGCCACTTCTGCCTTTGTTTATATAATTGAGGAATGTATTTAGAAAATCTGTATGAACGATAGAAGCGGAAAAGCTTAGCTCTATTTCAGGATTGTTTTCTGCTTTATCGGAATCTTCTTTACTTTCCATAAATTGTTCAATAGGAGCGTATAAATTTTGATACTCCATTTTTAGCTTATTAATATTCTTAAATATTTTTGTGCTTAACTCATAACGGTTTTCGTAAAGTTCATTTAAGGTGTCTTTTAGTTTTTCTAAAGATTTCTTTTGTTCTTTTAACTGATTAAGAGAGCCTATTTGCTCAAAGTCACCTTCAATTTCTTGCTTTTTCTTTTTCCAATTATCAACTTCTTTTAAATATGCTTGATACTTTCTGTTAGGAGCATCTAATGTTAACTCTAATATCCTCATTTTCTCAATATTTTCTTCAATCTGCTGCTTTAAAATATTTTCGTTTTGATCATTAAAGACTGTTTCTTTCTCTGTATTCAGTTCCGCTTCTAAGTCTGATATAACAGCATCTAATTTTGTGAAATTTATATTCAGATTAATAAGATCATCTACCTTGAGACCAAACTCTTTCAAATCAACATTGATCTTAGTTTTAAACTGGTCAGTGCGTATTTTGTAGCTTTCAATTTCACTCTTGGCATTTCTAAGGTTTAATATCTTACCTAAGTTCACATACCAAGTGCATAATTTTGTGACGCGTCTGTGAGCTTATCGAAGACCTCATTTGGTGAATGGTAACCCAGTGTTTTGCGTGGTC
>JAGLRU010000383.1 GCA_023136145.1 Alphaproteobacteria bacterium | reverse complement strand
AAATATTTATTTGAAGGTTGGCTTAGAAACCTTCTCAGCTATGCCCTTATTCCCATTTTTGTATATGCACTTCTCGCTTTACTACTGGCCATAGGCGAAGCGCCCTTGCAGTACATGGAAAAGAATAGCGGAACTTACGACAATCTGGTTACTGTTGTTGGGCCTTTCTTTCTGACCATGTTTATTTCTATTCTTTTACTGGCTCAGATCATGGGAATAGCTTCGTCCATCACTAGCGGCATGTCTCTTTCTACAATGGGAATAGGAAGCATGTCTTTGCGCAAAGCGGGATCCTTTGCACGAGCCGGAACTGGAATGGCGGCGACGTGGGGATGGCAAAAAACAGCTCCGGCTCGTGAGAGAGCCAGTAATTACGCATCCAAGAATATTGAGGCAGGCCGTAAAAAATTAGGAGAAACCCTGAAAAGTAACCGGGAGAAAGCAATCTAATGTCAATCGTCAAATTGAAACAAAAAATGAATGAGCATTTCAAAGCCGGGGAATCTTGGGATCAGGAAATTTTCGCCAACATGCACCAGTCCCGAAATCGGGCATGGACTGTGGCGTTCTTCAACATGGCAATGGTCGTTCTATCTCTTGCATGTCTTGCTCTACTTTTGCCTCTCAAAACTTTTGTGCCCTATGTCGTGACAGTGGACAGGCAATCCGGCTATGTGGAAGTCACAAGAGGCATTTAC
Source organism: Alphaproteobacteria bacterium (assembly GCA_023136145.1). Classification (GTDB taxonomy): domain Bacteria; phylum Pseudomonadota; class Alphaproteobacteria; order Micavibrionales; family UBA2020; genus PALSA-926. Next base: position 4,306 of record JAGLRU010000383.1, on the reverse strand, counting down.
GGTGGCGACTTGTCGCAGGATGAGGCTGTTACGCAATCGAACCTCGTGCGTTATGTGAGCTCCCGTGAATCGTACAATCCTGCCATACTGCGAGAAAACTATGAGTTTGTAGCCTTGTTATCTAGCGGAAAAGCCTTGAGAGAATTTCAGCGGCTTTGGAACGGCAGAAATCCGGATAATCCAAGCATCGTACACGGGAAGAACTCTGGTATTGACGTGAAGATCAAATCCATCTCCCTACTGAACGACAAAACAGCTTCCGTCCGTTTCCTGCGCGAATTGCATGAAAACAACCAAACCCGCGTGAGCCACTGGAATGCGATCATCAATTTTCAGTATGTGCAAAAGCCGAAGAAAATGGCTGATCTCTTCCAGAACCCTCTTGGATTCCAGATCACCAGCTATCGTATCAACCCCGATGTCTTAGAAAGAGTAAAATGAAACATCTCAAATCCTTCAAATTTACGAATCCCCTGTGGATCAGAAAACTCAGGATACTGAAGAATAAAAATGCTCTCCTTGGACTGTTAGCCGTTTGCTTAATTGTTAGCACGGCCTATGCTGCCCGCATCCCCAGATCCGGCAGTGCTGATGCGCGTGTAAAGAAAATCACTTATCATGATAATGACGTCTACAGTCTGAAAGGACACTATGGTTACACAACTGTTATTGAATTCGGCGAAAAAGAGCGTATTGAAACCATCTCTCTAGGCGACTCCGAAGCGTGGCAGGTCGTAAAGCCGCACCGGGACAATCTTTTATTCGTCAAGCCTCTGGAACAGAACGCCGCTACGAACATGACTGTTGTTACGTCCGATCATATCTACAGTTTTGAGTTGTCGGCTAACAAGGCGGAATCCAATGAATCTGACCATTTGACTTTCCGGCTGAGATTTGTTTACTCGAACGCCGTGGGCAACAAGGGATTCTTGAGCTTCAGTAATAATAATACGCCTGCGCCTCTCAGTTCCGTGTCTCCCGATGCATGGAATTTTGATTATACTTTTACGGGAGATAACGTCCTGCGGCCACAACGTGTTTTCGATGACGGGAAGTTCACTTATTTTCAGTTCGATAATCTCGATATCATGCCTGCCGTCTTTCTAGTCGATGAGAAGGGAAAGGAAAGCATCGTGAATTCCAGTGTCCACGGCTTCAATCTGGTCGTTCATAGAACAGGCTCGCAATTCAAGCTGCGCGACGGCGACATGGAAACAATGATCTTCAATGAAATGTGGCCAAAGCCGCAGGGCAAGGAAAGTTCCATCGTGCCTATCTCAACCATGAAGGAAAGAAGCGAAAAATCCGTGCCTTCCAAAAAGAAAAAACGTTTTATGAACAGCTCATTCTTCGCATCCTTCAGCACATCCGACACTGTGGTTTACAATAATTAAGGAAGTCTCGATATGGGAGAAACAGGAAAAAAAGACATTCAGGCAGATCGAGGGAACCCTTCTATAGCTGTATCGTTTCAAGGACAGAAACTGTTTATGGGCGCTTTTATTTGTTTTGCGTTGCTGGCAATAATTTACGTTGTTGTGGCAGAAAGCAAAAAAGCATCGAATGAAGCTATAGTCACGCATGAAGATATAGCCTTTAAGACTTCTGGCCAATCTTCTGCGCCATATATCAAACCTGATGCTTTAGAAAAACCGGCGCAAATAGATACCTCTATCTCGCATGATCCTGCTGCCTTGCGTCACGAACAAATGATGCAAGCCGAAGCCTTACGCATGGCGCAAAAACATCAAAAGCAGCTACAAAAGCGCATACAGTCTCCGCAAATCGTTTTTGATCAGTCTTTTTCTGACCCTGCGATTGCCAAAGCCAACATTGTTCCCTTGGCAAGTAGCGGCAGCTTTCTCACAGGTGGCAGAGATGCTGGCGACACTAATCTTACATTTGCTGCGCAAGCCTCTGGTCAAGGCTTTGATACCAGCCATGCCTCCCGCATGAAAAACCTAAATACGCTGATTACACAGGGCACAACTATTTCCGGCATCCTTGAAACCGCTATCCAGAGCGATTTACCCGGCATGACCCGTGCAGTCGTGAGCGAAGACATATATTCCTTTGACGGCTCAATGCTACTCATTCCCAAAGGTTCGAAACTTGTAGGCCAATACCGTTCCGGCCTTGTCCGGGGACAGAGTCGTGTATTTATCATCTGGAATCGCCTGCTACGTAATGACGGTGTGACTATCAATCTCGGTTCTTTCGGAACAGACTCACTTGGCCGTTCCGGGCTTGACGGTAAGGTGGATACGCATTTCTTTGAACGTTTTGGATCGAGCGTCCTGCTTTCCATGATCGATACCGGTCTTAAGATCATTGCAAACGATTCAAAAAACAATACCTCGTCCACGGTGGCGGTTGAAACAGGCAACAACTTTAACCGCGCCGCTGAAATCGCCCTTGAAAACACCGTTGCTCTTTCTCCGACCATCAACGTCAAGCAAGGCAAGCGCATCAATGTTTTTGTTGGCAAAGACCTGGACTTTTCTCAGGTGAGCGGAAAAACGACGAATGCTAAAAGCCTATGAAAGCCGTCATTCAAGCGATTTCGATTGAGTCTGGCGTTTATATAGACCGCTATCTTGAACCGTTTCGGAGCTATCTAATCAATCCGAAAATCTCGGAAATCTGTGTCAACCGTCCGGGCGAAGTATGGATTGAGCATATGGGTGCATCAGCCATGCAGCGCATCGAGAACGCAGATATTACACCCGACCATATGATGACGTTGGCTCGGCAGATAGCTCGTATTTCTGATCAGGAAGTTAATCAACAATCCCCCTTACTTTCCGCCTGCCTGCCGACAGGTGAGCGTGTACAAATCGTTATACCGCCCATCGCCGCTAAAGGCGTTGCGCTTTCTATCCGAAAGCAAGTCGTGCGTGATATGAGCCTGAACGATTATGCCCATGCCGGAGCTTTTAAATGCGTCGAAATCATAGATGACGCACATACCGGTAAATCTAACAACAAACTTCGCGCACTTGCTGATGTGGGGGATATTCAGGCTTTCATCACAGAAGCTGCAAAGTCCCGCAAAAACATAGTCATTTCCGGCGGCACGTCTACCGGAAAAACCACGCTCCTGAATGCAATCCTGAAGGAAATCGACGTACATGAGCGCATTATCACCATAGAAGACACACCCGAAGTACGCCCACACCATCAAAACCATCTTTCCTTGCTGGCAACACGTGGCGATCCAGGCATGGTAAAAGTCACGATACAGGACTTGCTTGAAGCTTCCATGCGCCTTCGACCCGACCGTATTTTGCTTGGTGAGTTGCGCGGCAAAGAAGCATATACTTTTCTCCGTGCCGTCAACACCGGTCATCCCGGTTCTCTGACAACAGTTCACGCCGATACACCACATGGCGCTCTGAAACAGATCTGTTTCATGGTCATGCAAGCCAACCTTGGTCTGCAACATGAGCAGGTGATAAGCTATATCCACTCAATTGTAGATATTGTCATCCAGCTTAAGAGGATTGGCGGAGTACGGGTTATTTCGGAGGTTTGGTATCCTTGATTGTGCTTTGCATGTCCTCGATATCAGCATTAAGATGGGTAACTTTTTCCCCTTGTATCATATCAAAAGCCAGCCCTGCCTGTTCTTCGATTAGTCTTGAGGATTCACGTTGGTCTTCAAGTGTAATGGCTGCTCCAATCGTTCCATTTATATCTGGTATAGAGCCAATGATATCCGGTGTGTTTGTGTTGATAATTTGATTCATAAAGCCCTCCTGTCTGATGTGTTGCTCTTTACCAATGATATGACAGCACACGCGCAGAACTAGGCGTGTTGAGAGGAAATTATTTTAAAGTCCTTTATTTCTCTTGCTCCTAGAGATGTTTAAAGAAAATTGCATAGTGGGTTCAGTGGGCTATTTGCACCTTTTTGCGTTTCATGATGGATGCTGGCCGGACACAGAAAAAAAGCAATAGCGCTGCCCGCTCCAAGTATCCGTGTTGGCTATTGCTTTTTTTCTAAAGTGATCCGTGCCTGTTCGCCTTCCATCAACATGAAAAGGAGGCAAACGCCATGAACACGACATCTTATTTTAAACATCTACAAACGGTAGAAGAGATTAAAATTCATTATCGTAATCTCGCTAAAGACCACCATCCCGATCTAGGCGGTGATGCGAATATCATGAAAGAGATCAATGCCCAATATCAGGCGGCTCTGAAATCCTGTCACGGACAACGCAGCGAAGACCGGGAATATAAATACAAACCTGATATCGAACAAGAACTCATGGACAAGCTGCAAGAACTTCTAAAGCTCCGT
>JAGLRU010000382.1 GCA_023136145.1 Alphaproteobacteria bacterium | reverse complement strand
CGGGCATATATTTGAGTCACCACGTCTTTCTCCCCTTTCAGGGGGACTTCGATAAGATGCTCTGTTGTGTCTCCTTTGGATAGAACCTGCATCCATTCCTCAACGCGTTTATGCGCTTCTTTGTTGACGTAGTTTATCAGTGGCTTGCCGTTAATGACACCGATGGGAAGATGCAGTATGGAAGCCAGTGTCTGGTTGGCATCGCTGACGATTCCGTTGGCGTTCAGCATACAAATTCCGACTGGGGCTTCCTCGAACAGTCGTTGGAATCGAGCCTGAGACTCACGCAGAGCTTGCTGCATATTTTGTTCTGCTGTCAGGTCGCAGATGACGGAGCAGGAGGTTAGTTTGCCTTCTGAGAGTGTGAGGGTATGGGTGACGGATGCCTTAAATGGACGTCCATTGATGTCCTTTACCAGCAGCTCTCCTTGCTGATGAAACCCGCCGTTTTCAAAACAATCGTAGGGTTTGGCGTTTTCCGGTGGTGTAACCAGAAAATCGTGAAGAAATAGCTTCCCGATCAGTGCATGAGTGTTTGTTCCGAAAAGATGGAGAAATTTATCGTTGGCGAATTCGAACTTTCCGTTATCCCCGATGGAAAAGAAACCGAACGGTGCGTTGTCCGTAAATTCGCGGAGTTTTTCGCGCTCCTCGCGGAGGACGATTTCCATTTGATAGCTGGAAGATATGTCGTCAAACCTCCAGTGGACGAAGCCCGGACAGTCAATGATATGCTGGCAGGTGATACGGAACCATAGTTGGTCGTCATTTCTGCGTGTGCTCAATTCGGCTGTGGCGGAGTCGGCGGGTGTGGCTTGAAGCCGCAGGTCGTTCAGGCTTTTTTCTGTTTGACGTGGGTTTTCAAAGAGTTTCGTGAAGCTGACGAGGGAGGGGTGTTCAGTATCTCCCGTAAGTTCGCTGAAACACAAGTTTGTATAAATCGTTTCGCCTTCTGGATTGGTAATGGCGCGGGCTTCGGTGCTTTTTTCCAGCATTTCGGTCATGATTTTGCGGCTGTGGTTGGCGGTGATGTAAACCCGTTTTAGCAGCAGGAAGCCGAATCCTCCGATCAGCCCGCCTATGTAGAGCATAAGCATCGCCATGCCTTGATTTCCGTGCAGACTTATCTTGAGGATGAGAAAAATAAACATTCCGTAGCCGGCACTGGTCGTGAAAAGGATCACTGCCTTAATGTTGTGCCGCCGCAGGGCGACTTTCTGTCTTTCCGGTGTTTTTTCCAAGAAGAATTTATCGCTGGATAGAGGATTACTCACACTTTTTTCCCTTTTAGCTTGAAGACATAGGAGATGACTTCCGCCACGGCTTTGTAATGCTCGCGGGGGATGGTCTGGTTGATTTCTATGGATCCGTGAAGTGCGCGGGCGAGAGTGGCGTTTTCCACGATGGGCACGTTGTTTTCCTCAGCCACTTCCTTGATTTTTTGGGCGATCAGATCGACTCCCTTTGCAACAAGAGTGGGGGCATCCATTTTCACGGAGTCGTATTTCAGTGCGATGGCATAGTGTGTCGGGTTGGTGATGACGACATCAGCAGTTGGAACGGATTGCATCATGCGCTGGCGGGCTTTCTGTTCGCGGAGCTGGCGCAGGCGACTTTTGATTTGCGGATCGCCTTCGGTTTGTTTGTATTCTTCCTTTATATCTTGTGTGCTCATGCGCATGTTTTTCATGAATTCGGAACGCTGGAACATGTAATCCAGAACAGCCAGAAAGAACAGGACGCTTAAAACAGCACTCATCATTTTAAGGAATAGCGATTGCATCTCGAACAGTGCTTGCACAAAATCCTGTCCGATGAAATGCTCGACGTTGCCGAAATAGGGGCGAAGGACGAATATGCCTGCAAAGGACACTAGCGATATTTTGGCGACCCCCTTGAAGAGTTCCATGATGGAACGTTTTGAAAAAAGACGTTCGATTCCCTTGAAGATAGATAGTCTGGAAATATCCGGCGCGATAGGCTTAAAGCTGAAGAGGGGGCCTGTCTGCACAAACCCGGAAATCGCACCAGCGAAGGTCAGGAACAGCAGTGGAAGGAACAGGATGCCGCTGATATGCAGGAAGAGGTTTTTCATTGCTTGTCCAAGCCCCTCCGGATCCGTTGGGATGGAATAGGATTGTTCAAGAAAGTTTCCAAGTGTGTTCTTGATGTCCGACATGATGCCGGGGCCTGCTGCAATCACAACTAGAGCCGCTGTGAAAAGGACGATCCAGTTGTTGACTTCTTTGCTGTTGACGACTTGTCCGCGTTTTCGAGCCTCTTCCAGCTTTCGCGGTGTCGGGTCTTCTGTTTTCTGGCTTTTGTCTGTTGTGTCTTCTTCTTCTGCCATGGTGCGTTACCCCGGAACCAGAGACTGAGTTATAACGGATTCAAAACCGCTTTGCCAGTACATGATGCCAGAGGAGACCACCAGAAACAGGATCACTAGGATCAGGAGTATTTGTAAGGGCATGGCTAGGAAAAATACCTGCAATTGCGGCATTAGCCGTCCTAGCAGGCCGAGACCGATATACATCAGTGTCCCAACGATCATAAAGGGAATGGCAATCTGTACGCCGATTTTGAAGGAAATGGTGACGGTCTTGCCAATGACTTCCGAAATGGAGCCTGTGTCCGGGAAGACTCCGGAAGCGGGGAAAAGCTGGTAACTGTTCACAATGGCGGAAAGCATCTGGTGATGGAGGTCAGCGACAAGCAGGATTGTTACGCCGAGCGAGGAATAAACCGCGCTCATGATGGTACTTTGCGACCCAGTTGACGGGTTGAATAGTGTGGCGTTGGAAAATCCCGCTTGAAGGGAAACGATAGTGCCTGCCGTATCGAGTGCTGACACCATAATGCGCATAATAGTGCCGATAAACAGGCCGATAAAAGCTTCACTGACGAGTAGCATCAGAAGGATTCCGCTATTCCCGGGAATGGCGGGCAGAAGCGGTGACAGGATAGGGGTCAGGACAAAGCTTATCGCCAGTGCGAACAGTAATCGCACATGAGCCGAAACGAAACTGTCTCCGATCCCCGGCATGATCATCATTGCAAGACCGAAGCGCATGAAAATCAATAAGAAGGCGAAGAGATTCCCTATAATAAGTTCCTGCAAGAAGTTTTGCATTCCGACAGTCCTCTAAAAACCCCTGATTGTCATTCTGACCCCGAACTTGTTGCGAGGGAAGAATCTCTTTTGTTTTCAATAGCGCAGAGATTCTTCACTTTGCTCAGAATGGCACAAAATAGGTTTTTCAGCAAACTGCTAACTCATTCCGACGATTTTGTCTGCGATCTTGTTTGTGAAGGCGACCAGAGCGGCGATCATCATTGGGAACAGGAGGAAAATAGTGGTGAAAATCGCCATGATCTTGGGTACGAAAGACAGGGTCATTTCCTGTACTTGCGTTAGTGCCTGAATCAGAGAAATGAAAACGCCAACCAGTAGCCCGACGATCATCACCGGTGCGGAGATTTTAATCGTCAGCATGATGGCTTCGCGTGTGAAGTCAATAATCTCGATTTCGTCCATGATAAAAAGCTGTGCCTTATATCGGAGTGCGCATTATCTGCTCATAAGCTTGCACCACTTTGTTACGAACGGCAAGTACCGTATTTAGGGCGATTTCGGCATTTGTGACTGCTTGAAGGAGGTCAGTCGCATCAGCTTTTCCGGCCAGTGCTGCGGCGGAGACTTTTTCACTTGTGCGCTGGGCATCGATTGCTGACTGCGCGGACTGCTTCAGCACATCGCCGAATGATGGGCCAGTCTCCTCGACAACGCTTGCACCAGTAGATTTCAGAAGCTGATTTAGGGCATTGGATGCGGAACTTGTGACTCCATTGACGTTTGACATATTTTAAGTCTCCTTATCTGCTGAGCATGTCGAGGGTGCGCATTAACATTCCCTTGGCTATGTCGATGACACCGAGATTGGCTTCGTAGGACCTCTGAGCTTCCCGCATATCCATCATTTCTAGCAATGTATTTACGTTCGGCATTTTGACATAGCCGTTTTTGTCGGCGGCTGGATGGTTAGGATCGTACTTCATGATAAAGTTGGATTGATCCGGCAATATTTTGTCAACTTCGACTTGTTTCCGGCCACTGGTCTTGTCGAGGATATTTTTAAATGTGACGATCTTGCGCTGATATGGATCTTCCCCTTCTTCTGTGCCGGTGGTTTTCGCGTTTGCCAGATTTTCTGAGATGACGCGCATTCTCACGCCCTGAGCTTTCATTCCCTGTGCGGCCTGCGCCATTGCATCAAGTAAATCCATATCTTACCTCTCGTTCTTGACCTTTTTATTGAGACCGGATCGAGGCCTTCAGCATATCAATGTTTTTCTGATAGATGGTAGTCGTAAGTCGATGATCTGCATAGTTTTCGTTCATTTTCAGCAATTGCTCTTCAAGAATGACAGAGTTGCTGGAGGGGGATGTCTCATAAGGATTTTTCTGATTCTTTTCAGGAACCTGACGTGAAGAACTTGATGAACTACTTGAACCCAGATGCTTCGCGTTTGTTGTAGCAAGGTGACCTGCGCTGCCCGTCGTTGAGGCTGAAAGCGAAAGCTTGCTGGTAGAACTTTCCAGTAATTCCTTGAAGTTTAACGGTGATATATCATGCGGTGTATACATTGGTGTATCGGCATTGGCGATATTCTGAGCTATCACTTTTTGACGGCTTTCATGCCAGTGCATTTTCTGGATGGTGGCCTGCATTAATGTTAAATCTTGTGTCGTCATAACCAAAGCTCCCCAACTCGTCCCCGATTGAGTATATCACACCAGTTATATTGTGGCATTATTGTTGTTAATATCTCGTAAACTTTTGCTACACTTGCTTTTGTTTTGTAACAGGTGGGCATATATGGTGATAGATATTCTGGACAATCAGCCGGAGGACAGCAAGCGAGACAAAACCGATAGCGATGATAGCCGTCGTCTAGCGGCTGTGGCTCTCAAAAAATTTGGTCTGGATGAAAGTATCCTTCCAAAAGTTGTGGCTTCAGGTTACGGGAAACTGGCTGAGCAGATTATTCAGCTTGCATTTGAAAACGGCGTTCGGGTGCGGGAGGACAGGGATCTCGCACAGATGCTGGCGGTGATTGAGTTGGATAGCGATATTCCATCCGAGGCTCTGGTAGCCATTGCAGAAATTTTGGCTTATGTTTACAAAGCCAATGGAGTGTATCCTTCCACAAAGGAAACGAAATTGAATATGGGTGAAACGGATGACAAACAAGGCGAACGATAACAAATCGGCGGAACTCGAAAAAAGGTTGAAAGCAATTGTTAATTATGTGCGTGAATGTCAGGCGCGTGTTACGAAAGGGGAGATTTTGAGCTTGCAGGGGCTTGATGATAAAGTGGTTAAGCTGTGCGATGAAATCTCTACCTTGTCTGAAAATGAAGGGCGTATCCTTGAGAGCCAGATGAGCCTTCTGATTGAATCTCTAGAAGTTCTCGCCAGTGGAATGAAAGAACAGCAGGAAGGTTTTGCCGGACGTGGGGATAAGTAATTCATGGATACACAGCTTCTTATAAAATTTTTCAGTGCTTTTGTTTTTGTTATTTCCTTGATGGTCTTGTTGTCATGGGGTTTAAAGCGGATCGGTCTATCTGCAACTCATATAGCTGGTGGGAGTAAACGCCGCCTGAAAGTTGTTGAATTTTTGTCGCTGGATCATCGCCGCCGCCTTGTGCTGGTTCGGTGCGATGATCGCGAGCATCTTCTGTTGCTGGGGTCGCAAGGCGAGACGGTCGTGGAAACTGGCATTAAGTTAAAGGCGGAGGATGAGCGTGAGCATGAGCATGTTGTTGCGTTTTCAAGGGATCCTAGAAATGTCAAGTTTTAGAGCCTTCGTTGAACAAATAGTATTGCCCTCCCGTCGAAGGGCGTTGCTTCATTTGGCAGCAGGAATAACAATTCTGTTGGTTTTTGCCATCATTCTCGTTCCGAATGAAGTCTGGGCGCAGAGTTTGACGCTTGATTTTGGCGGTGGCAAGGGTGGCGAAGGGATGGGCGATGGCTCGGTTGCCGGTCGCGTTGTCCAGATGGTTATTCTGATGACCGTTCTTTCTCTTGCACCGTCCATCTTGATAATGATGACATCGTTTACGCGGATCATCGTAGTGCTGTCGTTTCTCCGCACTGCACTTGGTGCGCAGCAGACACCGCCGAATACAGTATTGCTGAGTTTGGCATTGTTTCTGACGTTCTTTATCATGACGCCGACTATTCAGGCATCATACGATCAGGGTATAAAACCGATGATAAGCGGGGAGATGGATGAGATGGATGCGGCTGTAAAGGCTGTGACACCGTTCAAGGAGTTTATGCTGAAGCATACGCGGGAGAAAGACCTTCTGTTGTTTATGAATCTTAGCGAGACTCCAAAGGTTGATGATCCAATGGCTACGCCTTTGCAGGTGGTTATTCC
>JAGLRU010000381.1 GCA_023136145.1 Alphaproteobacteria bacterium | reverse complement strand
GTTCAATAAATACGGTTTGACTTCCGGTGATTCTATAAATTTGACTTCCGGTGGTTCTGCAAATTTGACTTCCTGTGGTTCTGCAAATTTGACTTTCGGTGGTTCTACAGAAAAGTGTATTTGGACTGATGATCCTGGTAAGTTTGAAGAGGATCCGACTAATGGCAAGAAAAATGCTTTACCGTATTCACTTAGCAGGCAAAGGATAGATTCTTCTTCTGGTAAAGTTTCGACTGTCCTTAAGAAGGAACTTTCTTCTGGATTTCTGGTTTCCCTTAGACCAGTTTGAGAAAAATAATCGCTGTTGATTTATCTGTTTTTAAGACTCTGCCATATCCAGCCAGTCGTCTTCCGATAGGATTTTAACACCAAGTTCCGTGGCTTTTTTGAGCTTTGATCCTGCGTCTTCGCCTGCAATAACGTAATCTGTGTTTTTTGAAACGGAGCCTGCAACTTTGGCACCTAAGTTTTCTGCTTGTGCCTTTGCTTCCTCGCGTCCCATTTTCAAAAGCTTACCGGTAAATACAACTGTTTTTCCGATAAGTGCTGTAGTCTGCTCTGGTGATGGTTGTGGGATTAAGTTTTCAATCGTAAGTTCTTTTTGCAAGTCTTTGATTACGCGCTGGTTATGCTCTCCGGCAAAGAACTGTACAATATCTTCGGCGACGGCGGGGCCAATATCCTCAATGTCGAGCAGGGTATAAAATGCAGAACTGTCTTGATCTTCGCATTCTTTTATTTGCAACAGAAGAGAATCAAGACTTTCGTAATGACGCGCTAGTTTTTTCGCGGTTGCCTGCCCCACTTGCCGAATGCCGAGAGCGTAGATAAAACGATCCAGCGATATAGTGCGACGTTCTTCAATTGCATTAAGAAGGTTTTCAACGGAAAGCTCCTTCCAGCCTTTGCGTTCTCTCAAGAGGGCGGCGTATTTCCTCAATCGAAAAATATCACCGGGGATTTCGATCCATTTTTCCCCCATTAGTTCTTCGATAATCCTGTCGCCAAGACCTTCTATATCAAACGCCTGCCGACTGGCGAAATGCTTGATCCGTTCTACTGCTTGTGCAGGGCAGGCAAGACCGCCGGTGCAGCGTCTTGCGACATCGTTTTTTTCGTGGATAGCGGGGCTTCCGCATTCCGGGCACTTTTCCGGGAAAACGAAGGGCTTGCTGTCGTTCGCGCGTTTTTCAGGAATTGTTCTGACGATCTGTGGTATCACATCGCCCGCGCGTTGGACGATCACATAGTCCCCTTCGCGGATGTCCTTGCGGATCATTTCGTCTTCGTTGTGCAAAGTGGCGCGACTGACCATTACTCCGCCGACATTGATCGGTTCTAGTTCGGCAACTGGCGTTAGTGTGCCGGTGCGCCCGACCTGTATAACAATTTTGCGCAGGATAGTTTCTGCTTGTTCCGCCGGAAATTTATGTGCTGTAGCCCAGCGCGGTGAGCGGCTGATAAAGCCAAGCCGCTTTTGATATTCAAGGGAATTTACTTTATAGACGACACCGTCCAGATCGTAGGAGATTGTCGGACGTTCTTCGTAAACCTTTGTATGAAATTTCAAAAGTTTTTCTGGACTGTCGGCGATGGTTTCCGGTTCCGGCACTTCAAATCCCCATTGGCAGAGTTTTTGGCGGATGCCTTCTTGTGTTGTTGCAATTTGTTCAGATACCTCCCCCAACGCATATCCGAAGAAACTTAAGGGACGTTTAGCTGTGATACGTGGATCAAGCTGCCGCAGCGAACCGGCAGCAGCATTGCGCGGGTTGGCGAAAATCTTTTTGCCTTCCTTTTTCTGATATTTGTTTAGATTTTCAAAGTCGGAGCGGGTGATATACACTTCACCCCGGACTTCTAGAACTTCCGGCGCGTCTTTGGGGAGGCTTTGTGGGATGGAAGCAATGGTTTTAATGTTGGCTGTAACATCTTCGCCTTCCTCTCCATCGCCACGGGTTGCGGCTCTCATTAGCGTATGTTTTTCATAGCGTAGGCTGCAAGATAGGCCGTCTATCTTCGGTTCGGCAAGAAATTCAAGTTTTTCTGTGTTCGGCAAGAGAAGAAATTTCCGAACTCTGTCAACAAAATCAATAACATCGTCATCTTTAAAATTATTAGAAAGCGAGAGCATTGGCACTGTATGGCGGACTTTGATAAATCCTCTGGATTGAACAATAAAATCCGGACGTGCGCCCACTTTCTGCGTGGGACTATCTTTTGTGACAAGAGCAGGAAAGATATTCTCAATTTCTTCTAGGCGATGCTTTAGAGCATCGTAATCAGCGTCAGAAATTTCTGGTGCGGCTTTCTGTTCATAGAGAAGATTATAATGATCAAGTTGCAGACGTAGTTTGTCTGCTTCCGCCGCTGCTTCTAGTAAACTGGTATCATTATTTTTTTTCTGCTTGTTCATTGGTAGAGAGAATAGAGGATTTTTTGAGGTTATGGAAGCTGGAATGACGATGAATGACTATAAAATCCAAGCCTTCTGCGTTGACGCTTTCTACCTCTGTGTGTAAAGTTAATAGGGGGTTAATGTAAGGGGGTTTTCGCGTAGAATAGCAAGGATTTCTTGCATACGCGATTGACAGAATAAAAACAAAAAATCAGGTTCAGGTGGCGTAGATGATGGATTCACGCTTTCGGCATACATCACAGTCATCCTCAGTGCATATCCCTGTTATGCTGGAGGAAGTTCTGTACGCCTTGCGTCCTAAAGACGGCGGTGTTTATGTCGATGGCACTTTTGGTGCTGGCGGATATACTCGCGCTATTCTGGAAGCCGCCGATTGTATTGTTTATGCTATTGATCGCGATCCTGAGGCTATTGCGCGAGCTGTTGCAATGGCAGAGGATTTTCCGGGCAGGCTTATTCCTCTTCAGGGCTGTTTCGGCAGCATGGCTGAGCTTTTGAAGACGGTTTCTGTTGAGCGTGTTAACGGCATTGTTCTTGATGTAGGTGTATCCTCAATGCAGCTTTCTATTCCGGCGCGGGGTTTTTCATTTCAGACGGATGGACCTTTAGACATGCGGATGAGCAAAGAGGGAGAAAGTGCCGCTGATGTCGTCAACACGGCATCCGAAAAAGATATTGCAGACATCATTTTCAGATACGGAGGTGAACGCGCTTCTCGACGTATTGCGAATAAAATCGTTAGGGTGCGTGCTCTCGCACCGATTGAAACGACTCTGCAATTAGCTGACATCGTTCATAGCGTGTTGCCGAAGAATTCGGGACTGAAAACGGATACTGCTACCCGGACATTTCAGGCTCTTCGCATCCATGTGAACGATGAACTGGAAGAGCTTGAAAAGGCTCTTGTTGCCTCTGAAAATCTTTTGTTGCCGGAGGGTCGTATAGCTGTTGTGTCTTTTCATTCGCTTGAGGATGGATGTGTTAAGTTTTTTCTAAAGGAACGCTCCGGCAGGCAATGCAATAATTCTCGTCATCTGCCTGCGAAGGCCGCAGGTCCCGCGCCAACATTCTCGGTTATAAAAATCGGTGGTTTAAAAGCATCCGTTGCGGAAATTGAAGCGAACCCGCGTTCCCGTTCGGCGCGTCTTAGATGTGGTGTTCGCACTGATGCCCCAGCTTGGCAAGAGGGGTGTTATGCGTAAATCAACACTCCTTTGGTTGATGCTCACAGTGTTTTGTGGAGTTACTCTCTTTCATACCAGCCAGAGAGTCTATGACGCAAGGGAGGAAATCGCCACGCTCAATCGATCCATCGGAAAAGAGGAGGAATCAATACGTGTTTTGCAGACGGAATGGGGTGGTCTTAATAGGCCGGATCAGCTTGAAAGGCTGGCGAAAAAATATTTGAAACTA
>JAGLRU010000380.1 GCA_023136145.1 Alphaproteobacteria bacterium | reverse complement strand
GTTTCATTAAGTGCGCTCATAAGATTATCCGAAGAAAACCCGCGCAATTCATGCACGTTCACGCGCTCATTTTCTTCTTTCATAAGATGAAGAGCTAGATTTTTTGCACCGCCGCGCTGATTGCCTACTAAAATCATGGTGTTACTCCGCCTTAACGCCAAGGGCTGTAATCAAATAACATCGTATCAAGCGAATATCCGTGCAAGCTTGCAGGATATCACGTTGAACAAAAGAGAGTAACGGAGCGTTCTTGCTATCCGTTGTATTTAATAGCTTTTCTAAAGTATCCAGTGTATTTAAACGCCCAAGAATCCCCAGAGCCAGCGCAAGCTTTTTATGATCTTTGATTGGCTGTTTGTTACGAACTTTTCGAGATTTAGTTTTATCCTGAAATAACACCGTTTTGATATAAGCATTTAAGCTTTGTCCTGCTGCCATTTCTTCAAGTTGATAGCGTTGTTCTGCCGTAAGTCTAATAGATAAAGGCGCAGGACGCTTTGCCTTTTTCTCCGGTTTCAGATCGGATATACAAAAAGTCTTTTTTAAAAAACCGTTCATGGGCACGGCTCCTCAAAATCATATAAAAGCTCAGATTCTAAAGGCTTGAGTTGATGCTCCCAATCTGTTAACTCTTCGAAAAGAGAGTTTAAAGTCCCTCTCTCTGGGGGCGCCATTATTTAAAAGCTTTTTGAGAAATATGCCTTCCATCTGCACCTTAAGGAAACGGAATGGCGGTTCAATAACCGATCTTCCAATATATATAAATCTTTGCTAAGATTACTCAAAAATCAACCAATCTCCTAGTCTTGACCCTTATCGTTTATATAATTTTGAAAGAAACGGAAATATGCCCTATGAAAATTAAACGCTTTATAGCAAAAGAGGTTAATGGTTATTTAAATTTTGATATTAAGTTTAATGAAGACTTGACGTTTGTAACCGGCATTAATGGAACTGGTAAAACCTCTGCATTAAATGCAATAATTGCATTGATTTTTCCACGGCTAGATTATCTCTCAAACACTACTTTTAAAGAATTAAAACTGGAAATTAAGAACAATGAAAAACTTTACAAATTAGTAGCTAAAAAATCCTCGGAAAACACTATTTTAACATGCGCGGCGTTTAAAAATGAAAAGCTAACTATAAGCAGATTTGAAGCACTAGAAGATATGCCATCTCGTCATTTAAAAGAGCTTGAGGAAGATCACTACAAGATAATGTTGGCAAAACATGCACAAAATCCAATTATTAAGTTTATAGAAAAATTACCATCACCAATGTATCTAGGTTTAGAAAGACGTTCTTTATCGGTAGATACAGAGCAACGGCGACGTTATTATTCACCATCGTTACGTATGCATAAACAGAGGTATAAGAATCACAGAAGTATTTTCAGTCGATCAATAGGTCAAAGTTTAGATGAAGCACTGTATTTTGCTCGAGAAACTTTTCGGAACAATAGCAGAAAAAAGGTTACACTTGACGAAACAATCAGAAAAGAACTTGTTCTCGGCTTACTAGGTCTTGATCCTATTGAACTTGCTGTCAGAAGAAAGGCTCCTACAAAAAAAGAGTTGAATAGCATAAAAGAGGCTCGTAAAAATCTACAGAAACTTCCTGATCTTTTAAATATTGATAAAAAAATAATTTCAAAAAAGATAGATCCTTTATTTAATTTTTTAGATAAAAAAAAGAAGATATTTGAAAAGAAACTGCCAAAAAATATAAAAGATGATGATGAGCGCATTCAGAATAAAATGATGGCTGGAATTGAGTGGTCGTTTAACCAAACTCACCTTTCAAAAATAAGCTATCTTTCAAAAACTATATCTAATTATAGTAAGGAATCAGAAAAAATATCTAGACATTCCAACGAGTTTTTAGAAACAGCAAATTCGTTTTTAAAAGATAGCGGAAAGACTCTTAGTTTTAGTGAATATGGGGAGCTTGTTTTCAGTTTAGTTGTAGAACAGAATGATAAAGAGCGCGATATTAGAACCCTTTCATCTGGTGAGATTCAGCTAATTGTTATCCTCACACACTTATACTTTAATCCTGAAGTTGAAAAGGCTAATGTTTTTATAATTGATGAGCCAGAGCTCTCTCTTCATGTTCAGTGGCAGGAGAAATTTGTAGATGGCATTATGAGTGCATCTAACAAAATTCAATTTATAATGGCAACACACTCTCCCTCCATAATTTTAGATAAAATTTCTAATTGTATTGAAATACCAGTAAAACAATGAGTACATCTGTTGTTTATCCGGCTAAATCAGCCCCAGCGATTGGATATTTAAAGCGCTCATCAAATGACGTAGAGATTTTTGTTGAAGATACCGCTAACCCGAATATGTGGGTAAAGCTTCTCAAAAAATATCTTCCAAGTTACATACGTTTAAATAGTGTTACGTCTCTGGGCGGTCGAAAAAATGTTCTTGATGCTTGCAAAAAAGACCAAGCAATAGATGATAGAAAAAAGCTTTATATAATTGATGGGGACTTAGATTTAATACAAGGAAAAAGAAAACCCAATTTGAAACATTTATATAGGTTAAGGGCATATTGTGTTGAAAATTACTTATTTGATGAGCAATCAATATTAGACATTGCAACCAATTTTGATGGAGGAATTGACAGAGAGTCCGCTCAAAGAAAGCTGGAATATTCTTCGTGGTTTGCAGACAACGATAAGCTCATTAAGCCTTTATTTATATCTTATGCAGCTTCTGAGTTTTTGTTGAAAAAAAAGATTAAGACTGTTAGTTTTAGCATAACAAGGTTAACAAAAGTACATCCAAATAATGATTGTCTTTGCCCTCATAAAACAGGTGCCAGAATTTTGAATGTTTATCAACAAACTAAAGGCGAAATAGATTCTAGAAAATTGCAGAAATGTGTAGACAAATTTAATGATAGAATAGCTTCTAGAAAAGTTGAAGATATGGTTTCAGGAAAAGATTGTATAATGCCGTTACTACAAGCTCGTATGAAAAATCTTTTTGGGGTAAATGTGAGGATGGATGTTTTTTTTAATATGCTTGCTAATAAAGCCGATCATCAATACGATCCATACTTACTTCGCCGCTTGAATCAAGTCTGTGCCTAAAAATTGTCCGGTTAATTGTTGCCAGATTAACTAGAGGTGATCCTACTTTGTTGGACTGTAAACAGATTCTAGCTTTTCAACAATAATTAAAAGGGTCAAGACTAGGAAATTGGTTGATTTATTCTTTAGTAATATGAAAAAGTATTCAAATCCAGTGAATTAAACGACCCTTCTTCCCTCCATTCAGATATTCGTGTACTCAATAGATATGCAGCAATCCAATATAAAACAGGGGATTTTATTACCTGACATATCGCTACGAGTGCAAGTGCTGGTTCCGTATCCTGTAGCGCGTGCTTATGATTACAGTGTTTCAGAGGGAATGACTCTTTCCATCGGAGACTATGTAAGGGTATCGCTTGGAAAAAAAGACACCATCGGCGTAGTTTGGTCTTTAGCGGGAGATAAGAAATTTGATCCGGCTCGGCTGAAGTCCGTTCAGCAAAAGTACGTATGCCCTTCTATGCCGAAGGTGCAGAGGCGATTTATTGAATGGGTAGCGAAGTACACCATGGCGGATATAGGGTCGGTGCTGAAAATGAGCATTAGCGTGCCAGATGCTTTTCAACCGCCGAAAACTGCTAAGGCATACACGCTGACTGATAATATACCGGACAAAGTATCATCCAATCGCAAAAAAGTGCTTGATCTACTTTCTGATGCTGTCCCTCGCCGTGCGGCAGATATTGTAAGAGAAGTCGGGTGCAGCTCGGCGATCATTCGCGCTATGGCATCGTCGGAACAGCTCAAATCAGTACCGTTATCAACACCCGCGCCTTGCTTGATTGACGAAGTTCCCGCCAATACGCTTGTTTTTTCAGAGTCTCAGAAACAGGCGGCTGAAAGTCTGACGCAACTAGTGGCCGCGAAAGAATACAGCACGGCTTTACTCGATGGGGTGACGGGAGCGGGAAAAACGGAAGTTTATTTTGAAGCCATAGCCGAAACATTGCGGCAAGGACGGCAAGTGCTAATTTTGTTGCCGGAAATTTCCCTCTCCTCACAGTTTCTAGATCGTTTCAAACGGCGTTTTGGTATTGATCCCGCGATCTGGCATTCTGAAGTATCACCAGCGAAGCGGCGTATGGCATGGACTGGCATTGCGGAGGGAAAGACGAAAGTTGTTGTTGGGGCACGTTCTGCATTGTTTTTGCCTTACGCTGATCTGGGGCTTGTAATCGTGGATGAAGAGCATGACTCTTCCTACAAACAAGAGGAAGGCGTTTTGTACCATGCGCGGGATATGGCGATTGTGCGTGCAAAGCTTGGAAATATTCCGGTCGTTCTAGTGTCAGCAACACCAGCACTGGAAACCATGCACAATATCAAACATGGCAAATACCGTTACTTGCATTTGCCCTCTCGATATGCGGGTGCTGCAATGCCGGAGATGCGTATTATCGATCTAAAGTCTGCTTCTCCGGGGCGTGGACAGTTTTTATCTCCAGTGTTGCAACAAGCATTGATGGAAACACTTGCCGTTGGAGAGCAGTCGCTTTTGTTTCTAAATCGTCGTGGCTACGCTCCGTTAACGCTCTGCCGTGCTTGCGGATACCGCTTTCAGTGCCCGTCTTGCGCGGCGTGGCTAGTAGAGCATCGCTATCATACCCGAATGCAATGCCATCATTGCGGTTACAGTCGCAAGATTCCAAAATGCTGCCCGGAATGCGCCGTAGAGGACAGCCTTACTGCATGTGGCCCAGGCGTGGAGAGAATACAGGAGGAAGTGCAGGCTTTTCTTCCTGAAGCCAGAACGCTTATTCTTGCTAGTGACATCGTGACTAGTACGAAAATGATTAATGATGCGGTACACCAGATAGAAGATCATAAAGTTGATATAATCATCGGCACACAGATTGTCGCTAAAGGGCATCACTTTCCGTCCCTGACCTGCGTTGGAGTCGTTGATGCTGATTTGGGGCTGTCAGGTGGCGATTTACGCGCTGGTGAACGCACGTTCCAACTTTTACATCAGGTGTCTGGCCGGGCGGGGCGTGGAGAAAAACCGGGGCGTGTATATATCCAAACATATATGCCGACGCTGCCGGTTATCTGCGCGCTTGCCGCCAACGATCGTGATAAGTTTCTTGAAGCAGAAGCGGAAGAGCGCGAAAAAGCTGGTCTCCCTCCTTATGGAAGACTGGCGGCACTTATTGTATCTGGAACAGATGAAGGGAAGCTCGACCTTTTCTGCCGTACACTGGCTCAGAAAGCTCCGCGTTTTGACGATATTCGCATTCTGGGGCCTGTGCCTGCGCCGATGGCATTTCTGCGTGGAAAACACCGCCGCCGTCTTTTAGTCAAGACAGAAAAGTCCGTCGCTCTTCAGAAGTTTTTAGATGTATGGCTTTCTTCCATTAAAGTTCCAAGCACTCTTCAGCTAAAAATTGATATTGATCCACAGAATTTTTATTAGGATTCGTACTCATGAGAAAAAAATCTCTTCAATACCCTACAGATCGTCACCCCTTGCAGGATACGAGGCAAACGTCTAGCAGTGTCTCAATTTGAAATTTATTGTTCGAGAAGCCTTTTGTGCACAGTTTCGATAAGCTGCTTATTTTTGTCATTTTTAATAAGGTAGCCGCCTATGTTTACCTGTGGTGCAAACAAGGATTTGCCGTAGGTTTTTCCTATATCCAAACCCCAGTATGCTGCTGAACGCATACATAAGACGACCCGTTTCCCGGATTCGGCATCAGGAAAAAGCACGTCTTGTGCCCAAGCAATGGAAGTCCGACTCGAAGGCAACGTAAGCAGTGAGGAACAGCTCTTAACCTTTTTGGAATGATATGCACCGATATTAAGAATTGCTATCTTATCCTTGGCAATTTTGTAATCAGCAAAGGGCTTTGTTCGACTTTTCAGCCATTGGTGACCTGCTCCACCAATACCGGGAAGTGGCTCATTGCCAATCCAAACCTTCGAATAATATTTTTTGCTTTTATCCGACGCTGCATCCTTCAAATCTTGCTCTTCGAACCCCGGCGAAAGGTAAAGAAGCACGACAGGTGCAGAGCGAAGTCGTCCCAAATAACAAGTGGGCAGACAATCGGTTCTGAATCCATGTTTCTTCGGATCAATTCGCGCAAAGACGCTTTTATCAGCCGGATGAATGTTTTCTCCGCGCCCAATATGTGACCAGAACTCAAAAATGTCCATCATCTGTCCTTCTTTTAAACTGAAACACCACCAAACGCCTAGAAGGCTTGCATGATGGGGTGATGGATATAAAAAGATGAATCTTCTCTGGTGACTTACCCCTCACCTTCCCACTTCCCTTCCTCTCACGCAAGTAGAGAGGAAACAGTGATCGCATCAAGGTTCTTTATTCGCTACCTTGTTTCCCTTTTCCCACGTCAAAGGTTTCTATCTTTTTGTCCTCTTTCGCCGGACGTATCCGAATGGTTTGCACAATTGTTTCTGGAAGGATGCGTTGAAGATTAATATTTAGAAGCCCATTGTCCAGCGTCGCCCCTACCACTTCTATATCTTCTGACAGCACGAAAGAACGCTGAAATTGGCGAGTGGCGATGCCTCGGTGGAGAAAAAGACGGTTATCCTCCTCCTCCCCATGTTTCCGCCCACGAATAACTAGTTGATTCTGCTCAAGCTGTACGGAAAGGTCTTCCATCTCGAATCCGGCAACAGCGACTGTAATTTTCAGCGACGTTTCTCCGAGTTGCTCAATATTGTAAGGTGGATACCCCTCAGACGCACCACGCGCCGCGCTTTCCAGCGCACGCTCAAACTGATCAAACCCCAGCAGAAAAGGACTATCGAACAGTGCCATTCGTCGGCTCATCTCTCTCCCCTCTCTTTCTCAAAGGCTCTTCAGGCTGCCCCAACTAGCAACATTACAGAATCACAGTATGCCTCGCATTCTATCACAGGTGTCAGTATTTTCAACTCCACCCAATCTCCACGCTTATAGCTTTTACATAGACCTCAGAGGGGTTGAAAATCACGTTTCCGGTGATACTCTCTATCGTAAAGTGAGACAGCAAAAACCCTTTGCTTGTCCCCGCCCATAAAGCGCTTTAATATGAAGTTATGATTCATTCAGAACCGGACATTTCTCTACAACACATCAGACCGTCGGCTATAGACAAGCTGATGGATGCCCTGATTCCATTTCGTCGCAAAAACAAAGAGCTAGCTCAGGAGAACCAACGACTGGAAGCTCTTCTCCGTGCCGTTCCGATTGAATACTGTGGCTGGGATCAAGAAGAAACCCAAATTCTATCTCCCGGATTTTGCGCATTGTTCAGCCTCGATGAAATCAGCTCTTTTCAGGATATTCAATCTGCCGTGACTGCTGGAGACGCGGCGGCACTGGAAGGCTTATTTGAACGTCTGCGACAATGCGACGAAGATTTCAATATCAACGTCAATACCATGATCGGCGGAAAAACACTGAGTCTTTCCGGGAGACAGCGTACCTCAATAGACAACCAACAAATCTTTTCCGTGATCTGCGCTTGTGACATTACCGATTTTTCTCGTACAACAATACGCAGCATGGAAGCCACAACATCTGCGGAAAAACGAGAGAATGAATTTCTCGGAACACTGAACGCGTTACCATTTCCAATATGGATGCGAAACCAGAAATTGGACTTGGTCTGGTGCAACAAATTTTACGCTCGGGTAGTTGATAATACCAAAGCAACAGTAATTGCCGACCAAAAAGAACTCCCCATGACTGGAACCGATAAAAGCAATCTGAACCAACGCATACTGTCGCAACGAGCCGTGGCGAAACAAGCTCCGCAGACTTCACGCGGGCATATAATCGCTGACGGTCAACGACGGTTAGTAGAGATAACTGAAATACCTATAGCTTCTGAAAAGATTATCGCAGGGGTCGCTCTGGATGTCACCCGCGAGGAAGAATGGGAGTCATCTTACAAAAGGCTTACGGATTCCCATCATGAAGCACTTGAGCAGCTCCGCACTGCTATCGCTATGTTCGACATCAACACACGGCTGGAATTTTACAACTCCGCTTATGAACAACTGACAGGAATTCCTGGGTCATGGATGGACAGCCACCCTCGGCTTATCGAAGTCATAGACAAGCTGCTAGAGCTACGCAAACTGCCAGAACAGGCCGATTACAAAAAGTTCAAGCAGGTCTGGCTTAATAAGTTTACGTCGCTACTGGAACCCTACGAAGAAATGCAGTATCTGTCTGACGGCTCCGTCATACGCATGATCGTAGTACCTCGTCCGATGGGTGGGATGCTAATGACGATGGAGGATGTTACCAGCCTCTTGCAACTGGAAACATCCTACAATACCCTGATGGCGGTTCAACAGGAAACTATGGACAACCTTGCTGAAGGGATTGTGGTGTTCGGTGAGGACGGTCGCATTAGGCTTTTCAACAAAGCCTTCTCCAGTATGTGGCATTTTAAACCGGAAGACCTAACAGACTTGGCGCACATCTCGACTCTGGTGAAGAAAACAAAAAATCTATTCGATGACGATGTCTGGCCGGAGATACGCCAGACCATCCTCGGAAATGGTCTTGAACGGGAACCGCGCAGAGGTCGACTACAGCGCAAGGATGGTTCTATTCTCGAATATTCGATTATGCCTCTACCGGACGGCAACATCCTGAACTCCTATTTTGACATCACGGATACGGTCAAAGTTGAACAGGCTCTGTTCGAAAAGAACACAGCGTTGGAGGCAACAGAACGGCTAAAAACGGATTTCCTGACCAATGTGTCTTATCAACTACGCACGCCGCTAAATGCGATTATTGGCTTTTCTGAAATGCTTAACCAGCAGTATTTCGGTAAGCTCAACGACCGCCAGATGGAGTATACAGAAGGTATGATTGAGGCAGGACAGCGACTTGTCTCGCTTATCAACGATATACTGGATTTATCCACGATAGAGGCAGGATATCTCAAGCTCTACCACTCCGATATCAACGTAAAAGCTCTGATTGAACGTGTGGCTGGTCTGACAGAAGAATGGGCGTGCAAGCAAAAACTAAAGATCGTCATACAGTGCGAGGATGACACACTATCGATCAGTGCGGACGAACGGCGACTCAAGCAGGCGATGTTAAACCTGATTAGCAATGCGATCAATTACAGTCCAAACGGCGGGGAGATAATACTATCGGCGAAACGGGAAGGCGATTTTCTCATTCTTGGAGTCAAGGATACCGGCATGGGAATCCCAGATGAAGATATGCCTCGCGTCTTCACTCCGTTTGAAAAAATCCACAGCAAGAAAATCCAGAGGCGCAGCGGCGCGGGACTGGGACTAACACTCGTCAAGAACATCATAGAGCTGCATGGCGGTAGCATAGCCATAAACAGCACTGAGAATATCGGCACATTCGTAATTTGCCGGCTACCATTTTCCCCTCCTGAACAAAAAATGCTTTTATCATCTCGCCAGTAATACAATCGACAGCATAGCCATGAATATCGCTAAAAGCTGGAGAAGGTTGATTTTTTCCTTAAGAAAAATCCGCGCCAATATCAATGTGACGATTGGATACATTGCGGTTATTGTCACAATGGTGGCAACGGGACCAAGCTGAATTGCGTAGTAATACAGCATTGCTGAAAAAACGGCAAATCCGCTTGTACAGGCTATAATTGCGATACCTTTTTTGTCTTTTTCAAGTCTCCATTTTAGAAAAAATAAAACAGGAAGAGCTACAAGCATATTTCCAATAGCGCCATAAAAAAGAACGCTTTCCATAGAAAGGCTTTGTAATGCCATTTTTGGGAGAAATGTTGAAATTCCCCATAACACCAAAGTTCCCAGAGAAAGCAGAAGCAGGTTATTTTTCGATTTTAACTTTATCATCATCCGCTACCGCCATTAAGATAAGTGCGCAGATTCCAAGGATAATTCCTGTTATCTGCCATAGTGTTAATTTTTCATCCAGCACAAAAAAGGCCAGCATCGTTGCTACCACAGGATATAATGATGTTACAACTGCTCCATAAGTTATCGAACCATAACGTATAGCAAAAAAGAACAAAAGTGCTCCTAACGTTGAAAGAAAACCTGTCGAGACTGCGATAAAAACTCCTACCGAATTAAATTCCAGGCTTTCTCCGCGAAACACCAACATTCCTATTGCCCCTAAAAAAAAGAAACCAGACTCATACACGATCAGGTGAAGAGGCGGCAATGTCCTGACGGCCAGTTTCGGCAAAAACATCTGCACTCCCCAGAGTACAAAAACCAGTATTGATGGTAAAAACCAAGGCGCAATAGTCATAACAATCAAACTCCGTTTCCCGCATCCTACAATATTTGATTGGGCGTTGTAAGCCTTGTATACATGAAGATCGAAACTTTCAACGGAGAAAGCCATGTCCGATTCACCCGTACCAAAACATTTTATCGTTTCTTGGGATCAGTTTCATCGCGACTCCAGAGCACTCGCATGGCGGCTGCTTGAAAAACACAGCGACTGGAAAGGCATTATCGCCATTACTCGTGGTGGTCTTATTCCAGCGGGGATTGTTGCACGCGAACTAGAAATCAAACTTGTCGAAACCATCGGTATTTCAAGCTACGATGACAAAATGCGTAGTCAGGTCAGTATCATCAAAAACATCGATAAGAAAATCATCAACTCAGGTGAAAACTGGCTAGTTATTGACGATCTGGTAGATAGTGGCAGTACTGCCAAAATTATCCGCAAGCTGCTTCCCAAAGCACATATAGCCACAGTATACGCCAAACCCGATGGCGAGCCGATAGTTGATACCTACGTAACATGGGTCAGTCAGGCTACATGGATTTATTTCCCCTGGGACGTTGATATTCAGCCTATAGAACCAATTGCCTCCAGCCGCAAAAAGGAATAAGACAGCATCGTGACCACGGAAAACAATAAAATCGTGGCAGCCTTTCTCGTTGCAAGCATCGTTGCTATGTTAGCTGGTGTTATATCGCGAGCACTGATAGTGACGGAGAACAGGACGGAAGAAACCGGATGGGAAGACATATCAACAGCGACAAACGCGGAACCCATCATGGATTTAATGCCGAAAGCTGATCTTGTCAGGGGAGAAAAAATTTCCAGACTTTGCGGTATCTGCCATACATTAAACAAAAACGAACACTCCCGTATCAGTCCCAACTTGTTCGGTATCGTTGGCAAAAAACCCGGCAGCAACGCCGATTTTGTTTACTCTAACGGCATGAAAAACAAAGACGGAACTTGGAACACTGACACCCTTAACGAATTCCTATGGAATCCGAAAAAATCCATCCCTGACACCAAAATGACCCACACTGGCCTAAAAAAACCAGAAGATCGCGCCGCTATCATCAAATGGCTGGAGACACACAAATGACAAACACTCGAAAAATAACGAAACAGAAGCTTTCAAATATGCAACATAACCCTTCTGCACGCGGAAACGCCCTATTTCTCATCCTGATAGTAATCATCCTTTTCGCAGCTCTATCTTTCGCTCTAACTCAAAATTTTCGCGGCATTGATAACACAACAGCAGAAGAGAAAGCTCGCCTAACTGCTACAGAACTTCTTCAATACGGCAACGGCATACGCCCAATCATCGACCGGATGATGCTGCTAGACGATGTATCAGATATAAATACTTCCGGCAATGGAATACTGTTTTCAGCAACGGGTGCAAATGCTGATTACGGCGTACCCGGAGCGCAGCCCGCAACGGAGCTTTTTCATGTCGCCGGTGGAAGAGCTTCATACCAAACCCCCGCACCTGATACCTGCATATCCTCCTGCGCCTACGAATTCTCCGGCCAGTACACCGTCACCGGTGTTGGAATCGATAGCAACCCGGAACTAGTTATGCTAGTTATCAACATCACTCAGGCCGTTTGCGAAAAAACCAATGATCTCCTAAATACTGGATGGTCAACAATCCCCACAGGCGGAGACCTCACCCTGACGCGGTTTTCCGGCTCCAACTATGGCGGTGCAAACGCAATAACGCTGACGGGAGGAGCGAATGAATTCGTCAATAAAAAAACTTTCTGCTACCAAGAAACCGGTGGCGCACAACGCTATATCTACCTTCAGGTCGTTAGAAAGCGTTGACCAAACGGACAATTAAGATAACAACATCCGTTATGTTTTCGTTCCTCCAACGGTCAGACCTTCGATCAGCATCGTTGGCTGCCCAACGCCAACGGGGACACTTTGCCCATCTTTGCCGCAAGTACCGATGCCTTTGTCAAGCATCATATCATTGCCTATCATCTTAATTTTGGTCAGAACATCGGGGCCATTACCGATCAGCGTTGCGCCCTTAACGGGAGAATCAATCTTGCCGTTTTCGATAAGATATGCCTCGGATGCGGAAAACACGAATTTTCCTGAAGTAGTATCTACTTGCCCGCCACCGAAGTTAACTGCGTATAGCCCTTTATCGACAGATTTAATAATTTCATCGCTGTTATAAGAGCCGTTCAACATAAAAGTGTTAGTCATGCGTGGTATGGGATGATCGGCGTAGCTTTCACGGCGACCGTTACCTGTCGGTTTCACGCCCATCAGCCGTGCGTTCAAACGATCTTGCAAATAACCCACAAGAATACCATCATCAATCAGGACGTTACGTTGCGATGGTGTCCCTTCGTCGTCTACTGTTATAGACCCTCGGCGGTCGGCAAGCGTGCCATCGTCCACCACATTCACGCCTTTGACTGCCACCCGCTTGCCGATAAGTCCGGAAAAAGCTGATGTACCTTTACGATTACAATCTCCTTCCAGCCCGTGACCAACAGCTTCATGCAGCAAAATTCCCGGCCAGCCGGGGCCAAGCACAACCACCATTTCTCCAGCCGGTGTTGCTACTGAGGAAAGATTGACGAGAGCTTGACGATAAGATTCATCCACCATATCAGTCCATGTTTTACGATTGAAAATATGATCGTATAAATAACGTCCACCCAGCCCATTGTAGCCTTCCTCCATTCGTCCCGTACCATCATCGAGATAGATAGCAACGTTAAGCCTGACTAGAGGGCGAAGGTCAGCGGTCTTTTGCCCACCACTACGCAAAATCTGAACCGCTTTCCAAGTGCCAAATAGCTGCACAGAAACCTGCTTAACACGCGAATCTTTAGCTCGAGCATAAGCATCAATATCTTGCAAAAGCTTAACCTTCTTTTCAAAAGGCACCAGTAGCAATGGATTGTCGTCAGTATAGAACTGCTGATTGGTTTTCTGCGGGTTTAAACCCATTGTTCCAGAGTATCCCCGCTGCACAGCCTTCACCACTTCTCCAGCGCGAGCGATTGATTTTTCCGTGATCTCTGACGAATGCGCGAATCCATAGCTTTCTCCAGCAACCGAACGCAAACCAAAGCCAACATCCGTATCGTAGGAACAATTTTTTAACCTGCCATCATCCCAACCGAAAAATTCCGACTGTACATACTCGAGAAAAAGCTCCCCATCATCCGCACCCGTCAAACTTTTATCGACAAGCGCAGTAACCTGAACAGGATCAAGTCCAGTTTTTTCAAAGAAAATTTTGTCAGTCGTCTGGATATGTGAGGGCATGATTTCCGGCTCTGTTGTTGTGTTCACCACAAAATAGCACCTATCAAGGAAAAGGGCGAATGAGTTTGTACAAAAATAATTGACAGAACGATGTAATAACGGAGAATAGGCATTATCATCTCCGCGCAGGCCATAAACTAGCATAATCACGAAAACGACTGTATGGCACTTCTAAAAACCTTCTTTTTTGTCATTCTTCCCAAGCAACAAGTACGGTGTCAGAATGACAATCTTAATTTTTAAAATTTCCCTATAATAATGAATAAGCACAATGACAGACTCCCCAAAAGCTAAAATCATTTCACGCAAGGTTAAATTTGACGGCTGGCACAGGCTTGAAACTGTAGTCGTTCAGCCTCAAAGCCTGAAGCACGAGGGTCTGGCTTCGCCGATGACCCGCGAAGTTTATTATTGCGGTATGGTGGTTGGTACTTTGTTATATCTTCCTGAAACAGATCAAATCCTGCTTAATGAGCAATTCCGGATCGGTGCTTTTATGGCGGGCGATCCAAATTCATTTCTTTACGAATGCAGTGCGGGCGGGATTGACAAAGGAGAAAACCCCGAAGCCGCCGTCCGCCGCGAAGCTCTTGAGGAAACCGGCTGCACAATTCTTGATCTTGAGTTTATCGGAAAAAGTTATCCAAGCCCCGGCAGCAGTGATGAAATGTTTCTGCTTTATTGCGGACGCATCGGCAAAGCGGAAGCGGGGCATTACGGCCTTGAGCACGAGGGAGAGGAAATCAAAACCCATCTTATCACCGCAGTCGAAGCCATCCGTATGCTGGATGCCGGAGAAATTACCAATGGAAGCACAGTGATTTGCTTGCATTGGTTCGCCAGAAATCATACTCGCCTCCGCCAGAAATGGGGCGTAGAATAATAACTGTCCTCATCAATGTAGATAGAGTATGGTCAATGCGTAAATTGTTCTTTAATAATCCGCTCACCTAGATTCATCTCTGGATCAAATAGCAGGACAATTTCAACCTTCTCGTCGCGCCAAATTTCTACAGTCTCCACGTCACGTATCTCGGTGAAGTCAGCAACTGCACTAACTGGACGGTGGCAAGGCTCTAGAATATCAAAAACAATACGCGATGATTGCGGCAACAAGGCTCCACGCCACCTACGAGGACGAAAAGCACTAATTGGCGTCATGGCCAAAAGATCCGCGCTCAACGGAATGATCGGGCCGTAAACAGAAAGGTTGTACGCTGTGCTACCTGCTGGAGTGGCAACGATAATGCCATCACATATCAGCTCTTCCAGTCGCACTACGCCATCTATCACAATCCGAAGCTTTGATGCCTGACGGGTTTGTCGCAGAAGAGATACTTCGTTTATGGCGAGTTCATCCTGAAATCGACCCGCCATCGTTTTCACCTTCATCCGAAGAGGATTGATCTTGACGGAAATGACCTTCTGCAAACGCTCCAACAGCCCTTCCTCACGATATTCATTAAGCAAGAATCCGAGAGAACCACGATTCATCCCAAAAACAGGCTTCCCATGTTTCACGCTGTCATGCAAAGCGTGCAGCATCGCCCCATCACCGCCAAGTGCCACAACGGCATCTGCCATATCAAGAGGTGTATCACCGTAAAGACGAATCAAAACATTTTTCGCCTCGCTAGCCTGCGGTGTGTCCGCCGCGTAAAAATGTATTTTCATTTCCGGTTGTCCTGCCTTATCCAGACATTAGAAACAGAAGGCTCCTCTATATCGAAAGCATGACCAACCGGACCAGCCTTCATACCCAGATTCGGGGCATTGAGCATTGCTTGATGCATAAAATTCAATGCTTGTTCCACAACTTGAAAAAAGTCAATCTTCCGCGCCAAACCAACGGCAATCGCCGAAGCCAACGTAGCTCCCGCCCCAAGCGTATTGGGAGTATCAAGCATCGGACGCTCATAAACGCGCCTTTCCTCCAGTGTCGCCACCAGATAGACAGCTTTGCCCTCGGAACCCTGCCCAGCTTTCAAAACGATATTTTCCACTCCGAAGGTTCTCATCATATCAGCGGCATGATACATGTCTGCGGAATCCTGAATACGCAGACCAGTCAGCAATTCTGCCTCTCGAAGGTTAGGGATCAAAACAGCCGTCCGCACAAACAAGCGACGCTTAAGCATTGCAATGGCTTCCTCGTCCATAAGTTGTCCACCGTCACGCGCAATAATGGCAGGATCTACTACAACAGGAATATCCTTGTACCGTTCTTCATCCAGAACATCTGCTACAGCGTTTATGATGTCTTTATTAACAAGAAAACCCGTCTTGATAACATCGGCGCCGATATCCTTAAGCACAACGCGCATCTGCTGCGACACTAATCCGTGTTCAAGCGAATGCAGGTATTCGATCCCTGTAGTACTTTGCGCTGCAACTGCCGACAACGCCGTCGTCGCGTATCCACCAAGTGCTAAAATCGTCTTGATATCCGCCTGAATCCCTGCCGCACCGCAGGAATCCGATTCAGCTACCGCCAGCACTCTTCCTGACATTCCCAATACTCCATCAGGCATTCATCCTCTTGACGGAAAGTCGTCTGTCCTCCGACTCTACAAAATCGCACAGATCTTGTACAACTTCCTTGACAAGCTTTTCATCGTCCCCCTCCGCCATCACGCGAATAAGAGTCTCTGTTCCTGATTTACGCACAAGAATACGCCCACATTCACCCATCTTTTTTTCAGCTTCCTGAATAGCATACAGAGCCGATCTACTATCCAATGAAAAAGCCGACTGATACCTAACATTTACGAGAACCTGCGGTACCGGATTAAAAACAGAGCAAGCCTCGCTAACGACATCTCCGCCAGACTTCTGGATTGCGGCCAGAACCTGAAGTGCAGCAATTAGACCATCCCCCGTTGTGCTATAATCTCCAAGGATAATGTGACCAGACTGCTCACCTCCGATATTGAAATTATTGGAACGCATATAATCAACAACATGCCTGTCACCAACTTGCGTCCGCTTGAGCGTAAGACCAATGCCTTTCAGAAATCTCTCAAGACCCAGATTGGACATGACCGTAGAGACAACGCCTCCACCCTTAAGCTGACCGCTTTGTTTCCACGACCGGGCAATCATCGCCATAATCTGATCGCCGTCGATGACCCGTCCCTTTTCATCGCACATAATCAAGCGATCAGCATCGCCATCTAGCGCAAAACCAACATCGGCACCATGTTTCACAACGGTTTCCTGCATAATGGCAGGCGATGTCGCTCCGCAATCCTTGTTAATGTTGGTGCCATCTGGATGCACACCGACTGGTATCACTTCCGCGCCCAATTCATAAAAAATGCTCGGCGCAACTTTATATGCAGCACCATTCGCACAATCTACAACAATCTTCATCCCGTTAAGATTCATGCCCTTTGGGAAAGTGTTCTTAACATACTCAATATATCGACCCTTTTCATCATCAAGCCTTCTGGCGCGACCAAGATCGGCGGAGTGAGCCAGTTCTTTCGTCATAGAACGCTGCACAGTCAACTCAATTTGATCCTGAATATCATCGGAGAGTTTATAGCCATCGGCACCGAACATCTTGATTCCGTTGTCCTGATAGGCATTATGAGAAGCCGAAATCACAACACCAAGATCAGCCCTTAGGGAACGTGTCAACATGGCAATCGCTGGTGTTGGCATCGGTCCCACCAGCACGACATCCATCCCCATTGAAATAAAACCTGATGTCAGAGCTGGTTCCAGCATATAACCAGACAAACGCGTATCCTTACCAATCACCACCAACTTATGACGGTTACCTCCACGCCGCAGCACCAGTGCCGTTGCCATGGCTACCTTTAATGCAATTTCCGACGTAATTGGTGCCAAATTGGCTTTGCCACGAATGCCGTCAGTTCCGAAAAGCTTTTTGATCATTATTTATTTTCCCCTATTTTGCCCTCCAAAATATAGAAGCCTCGCACTTTCATCAAGGAATTTTCCGAGTTTGCAGTCGTTATATTCATAACACAGACGAGGGGACAACCTGTAATAAATCGAAAAGAGTTCTTTTTAATAAGTGCGAATCCTAATTCAGGAACATACCCTTTGGTGTATAAGAACCAACAATATCGTGAGTTGACCAGTCCACCAGTTCCACGATGCTAAAACCTTGCTCGAAAATAGCCGTCTGTTCCATTAGTAGCTTGAGCGTGCGACGTTGATCGAGGCCAGATAGCTTATAAAACGTTGGCCCCAGCTCCAGAACCGGGACATTGCCGTTCCGCAAATACTGATTTTCAAAAATACGCGCATGAAAGAATTTTTTTATGGCAATTTCGGGTGTCCATTGTGAATTCCACTTGCTAACATCCCAGTCCTGACCTTCCCACGCGCCAGGATGCTGATGTTCTGGATCATT
>JAGLRU010000038.1 GCA_023136145.1 Alphaproteobacteria bacterium | reverse complement strand
AGCACTTGCATTGGAGGGCGTGAGAATTCCGCACCTCGCGTATAGGGGACAACGCAGAAGGCGCAAAAATTGTCGCAACCTTCCTGCACGGAAAGAAGCGCGGAAGAGCCTTGCGCGGAGGATGCTTCTGGCAGAAAATCGAATTTTGATTCTGTGGGAAAATCCGTGTTTACCACGCGGCGATCACCGGAAGCTTTCAGAATCATTTCCGGCAGCAAGTGATAGATTTGCGGACCGAACACCATATCGACATATTTGGCGCGTTGCAGAATGATATCGCCTTCTGCTTGTGCTACGCATCCCGCAACGGCGATCAGGGTTTTTTTACCTTTCGCGTTTCTGGATTCTTTGTGTTCGCGCAAACGTCCAAGATCAGAAAATAGCTTTTCAGTGGCTTTTTCGCGGATATGGCAGGTATTCAGGATTATCAGATCAGCATCGTCTGGTTTCTCGACAGTTGTATAGCCAAGCGGAGTCAGAATATCGACCATCCTTTTGCTGTCGTAGGTAT
This sequence comes from Alphaproteobacteria bacterium, assembly GCA_023136145.1. Classification (GTDB taxonomy): domain Bacteria; phylum Pseudomonadota; class Alphaproteobacteria; order Micavibrionales; family UBA2020; genus PALSA-926. The sequence goes on along the minus strand of JAGLRU010000038.1, from coordinate 6,968 downwards.
TCATCTGACAGCCCCAAGTCTTTATAAAGAGTTTTTTTATATCTTCCATAGTTTCTATTCTTAAATGTTTTCTTTCTTTCTTTTTATGAGGAAGAAAGGCATACAAATTCCTGCGCCTGATAAATACCCCAAAAAAGAAACAACGGCATCACGATAAGCTGTTAAATCATAATATTCTCTCTGCGACTCTGGATAAAAAATAAGCACTGATAAAGCAAATAACAAGCAAACAAGAAACCAAGGAGTTTCTACTTTCTTTTTTTGTGCTAGATGAACGCCTACAAAAAATCCAATAGCTGCACAGAAAGGATAAATAAACATCGCCATTCTTCCAAAGATGATGTTTCCGGATATTTCTGAAATACCGGGATCACCTCGCGAGAGCATAAGAAAAGGCATGGCGAGAAATTGTCCGATTATCAGACCAATAAAGGCATATAACCCCAATAAGAAAGCAAGTTTTCTTAAATTTTTAAATTTGCTATCCATTACCCTGACTCTATTCTTGCGTTTGTACATCTAGTATATGTATGAAATTATTAGACATATTTCATAGGCTGTTGTCCAGTTTTTTTGCGGAATCAGCGAATTTTGTAATTTTTGTTTATTTTGACTAATAATGACGGTAGGACTTCTTATCAGATGTCCGCGCAAGGTGGGCATGACAAAAAAGAGAGTTTTTTGAGCATTTATTCCTTCAGCAAATCCTTTAATCTATATAACGCTTCCAGTGCTTCTTTGGGTGAGACAGCGTCGGGATTGATTTTTTCCAGTGCTTTTTCGGTCTCAGAAATTTTCACGATTTGTGGAGGAGGGGCGGTGCTGAACAGGGGCAGGTCTGTTGTCAGAAATTCTGCTGCATTTCCGGTTTTTCGGTTCTCTATTGTTTTTAGCACTTCTTCGGCGCGGTGGACGACGGCGGGGGGCAGCCCTGCCAGCTTTGCTACATGGACTCCGTAAGACCTGTCTGCTGTTCCGGAGGCGATTTCGTGCAGGAAGATGATGCTTTCTTTCCACTCCCTGACCCGCATGGTGAAACAGGCGAGATGCGGCAGACTGTCGGTAAGGGCTGTCAGTTCATGGTAATGCGTTGCGAAGAGTGCGCGGCATTTGTTGACGTTGTGCAGGTATTCAAGACACGCCCACGCAATAGATAAGCCGTCATAAGTTGCGGTGCCCCGCCCGATCTCATCGAGAATAACGAGAGAATGCGAGGTGGATTGATTGAGGATTGTTGCTGTCTCTACCATCTCCACCATAAAGGTTGAGCGTCCGCGCGCGAGATCGTCGGAGGCTCCTACGCGGCTGAATAGGCGATCTACGGTGCCGATATGTGCGTGTGTGGCAGGCACATAAGAACCCGTCTGCGCCATCAGAGTGATTATTGCGTTCTGTCGAAGAAATGTAGATTTGCCTGCCATATTTGGGCCGGTTAGAAGCCATAAACGTGAGTTATCAGATAACGCGCAGTCATTAGCGATAAAATCGATGTTGTCTTGTTTTTTAAGGGCGACTTCGACAACAGGATGACGACCACCTTTGATATCGAAGGTCAGGCTGTTGTCTACATGTGGGCGTGTGTAGTTGCGCGTTACTGCTAGTTCCGCTAGTGCCGTCGCTACATCTAAACCAGCCAGAGCCAGAGCTGTTTTTGCGATTAAATCACCATGAGAAAGAACCTCCTGCACCAGTTCGGCAAATAATTCCAGCTCCAGCGCGAGGGCTTTTCCAGAGGCTTCGGAAATTTTGCGTGCCAGTTCGGACAGTTCCGTTGTAGTGAAGCGTGCCGTATTGACGAGCGTCTGGCGATGAATAAAATCAGATGCGTTGGAAAAGAGTTTATCAGCGTTGTTAGTGCTGACATCAATATAATAACCGATGACGTTGTTGTGCTTGATTTTGAGTGTTGTGACACCGGTTTTCTGAACGTATTTTGCCTGAAGCTGTGCGATATGCTGGCGGCTTTTTTCATGCAGCATTTTCTGTTCGTCAAGCTTCGGGGAATAACCTTTTTTGATAAATCCACCTTCACGCGTTAATACAGGAGGCTCGGCGATAAGTGCGCGTTCCAGCTTGTCGATTAGCAGATGATGCCCTCCCCAAAGTGTAAGAATATCAAGCGCGGCCTTGATCCCATCAGGGAGTTTGGTATCAAGCGTTGTTTCCTTCCTCTGACTGATAAGGCGGTGTAGCTGGATGGTTTGCGAAAGTGTGTTGTGTATTGCAGTCAGATCGCGGGGACCTCCGCGCTCCAGACTTAAGCGAGCCAAAGACCGTTCAATATCCGCGCAGTGTCTTAAAAAACTTCGTGTGTCGGCGCGAACGGTATTTCGCTCTGCGAAAAATTCGACCATATCTAGGCGGTGGCGAATTTCGTCTGGATGTGTCAGCGGCATAGCGAGATGTCTGGATAGCAGCCGTCCTCCGGCTCCTGTGACTGTCATATCCATTGTGTGCAATAGGCTGCCTTGTCTGTGACCGTTTAGGGTATGCGTAAGCTCCAGATTGCGGCGTGTGGCAGCGTCGATTTCCATCACTGCGCCGGGCAGAAGCTGGCGGGGAGGGGAGAGACGGGGAATCTTTCCTTTTTGTGTTTGTTCTACATAGCCGATTAGTGCTCCGGCGGCGGAAACTTCCGCGCGGGAAAAATCACCGAACCCTTCGAGAGTATCGACCCCGAAAATCTTTTCAAGGCGTTTGCGGGTGTTTTCACTGTTAAAGTGTTCTTGCGGTTGAAGTGTCAACTTGCTTTTATAATCGGTAAGGATGGGGTTTTTGGCTAGATTTTCGGATAAAAGAATTTCCCCCGGATCAACACGCTCTAGAGTGGCACTTAAAGTTTCGGCGGAAATTGGTTGGAGGGTGAAATCTCCAGTGGATAAATCCAGCCATGCAATTCCCATTGTTCCACCAGCATCGGCCAGTGCCGTCAGATAATTGTTGCTGTTTTTTTCCAGCAGGGAGTCTTCTGTCAGTGTGCCCTGTGTCACGACGCGGACAACATCGCGCTGAACCAGTGCCTTGTATCCGCCGCGCTTTTTCGCATCCTCCGGCGTTTCTGTCTGCTCGCAGATTGCGACTTTATAACCTTTTCGTATTAGTCGGGCTAGATAGTTCTCATAGCTGTGCCAGGGCACGCCGCACATTGGAATATCATTGCCTTTGCTTGCGCCCCGTTTGGTTAGGGTAATGTCGAGCGCGGCGGAAGCTTTCAGGGCATCCTCGAAGAACATTTCGTAGAAGTCGCCCATGCGGTAAAACAGTAGGCAGTCAGGGTACAGTTCCTTGAGGGCATGGTATTGCGTCATCATGGGGGTCAGATTGCTGTCTGATGCTTTCGATATATGCTTGCTGGTTTGCACGGGAATCATAAAAGAAAAAACAGTGGTTTGATGATGCCGGCGTGATGAAGGTCATGCGCCATCTCAAACAAAGGTGGCGGCACGAGCCACCAGATAGAATCTCGAACTGCCATGCTTAGGTACTTCGGCTTGAACACAAGCTCGTCCGGGCAGGTATATTTTTTGATATTTGGGATTAAACGCGGAGTGCCTGCTTTAAAGATCACAAATTCATTTCCGAATTTTTCGGATAGAAATGCTTCTTCGCGTTTTATCAGCTTAGCGTAGACAAACAAAAATCCCCCCAAAACAATTGCAAGCGTGATTGCCTGACCGGACATCAGCCCAAGTCCTGTAGCTCCCAGCATGGAATAAAAATATAGCGGGTTGCGGCACATTGAATAAGGCCCAGAGGTAACGAGTTTTTCATTCTTGATTCCGCCGATAAAAGTCGTGCTGTAGATGCGTCCAAGTACGCAGACGCAGAGTAGGATATATCCGACCAGTCTGACGGTTTCACAAGCGAACGACCATTCCCGTATGATGGGAGATGTGAAAAGCCCTGCAAAAAGAACGATGCTTATGAGAATGCGAGTATCACGCATTCGTGTTCTGTTGATGTCTTTGGCCATTATGTATCCATGCTGAAAATGTTATTTTTCGGAAGATTAAACTCCGGTATGCAGCCTGTCCAGAGCAGATTTTTTGCAGGATGATAACTATATCTGCATTATGGCGATATATTACAGAAAGACAATTTACAAAATAATATTTTTCATCTATCTATTGACCATGACTAAGAAAATCTCATAGTGTTTCAGTCACTTTCGTGCGATTCCGTAGCTCAGCTGGTAGAGCATCTGACTTTTAATCAGAGGGTCGTGGGTTCGAGTCCCACCGGGATCACCATTCTTTTCAAGAACTTACGAGAACTTACGAGATATAGTCATCCGTCTGGATGACGCAAAAGAGGTTTTTTTAAAACGCCCTATTGACGGAGAGATGGAACTCCGTCATAAAAGGAACCTCGTTGACACACGCGGGTGTAGCTCAGCTGGTTAGAGCGCATGCCTGTCACGCATGAGGCCACGGGTTCGAGTCCCGTCACTCGCGCCATTGCTTTGTTTTTTTGTTCTCACTACATATCTGCAAAAATCATCGCTAAATGGAAGAAACAATTCACAAAATTCTCCAATATCGTTATTTCGGCAAAAGCTGGAATTTTATTGTTTTAAATAAAGTTACACGCATTTAAAAATATTAAGAAAAAATATTTGCTTGTATACAAACAAAAGCTGTTCGAAACTGTACATTGGTATTGATTTTTGGCGCAAATTTAAGGAATGGTAGAATTTCATGAATGACTTGATTGCTCTTATTAAAAAAACCCTGTTTGTCCCCATTCACCCTGCGGGGTTACCGTTTATCGGGATTTTCGTTGTTGTGGCATTAGTTCTTTCTATGCTCGGAGAGATTGCGGGCTTTATTGGTCTTATTCTCGTGTTGTGGTGTGTTTATTTCTTTCGTAATCCTGTGCGTGTTACGCCTGTACGCGAGGGACTGATAGTCAGTCCTGCCGATGGTATCGTACAGATGATCGTGGAAGCAGTGCTGCCGCCAGAGCTGGATGATTGCAAGGGGCAGGGGGATGCTTTGTGCGATGCCGAAAAAGTCACCAGAGTTTCTGTTTTTCTCAATGTATTTGATGTGCATATCAATCGCATTCCGGCGGATGGTGAGATCAAGAAAGTTGTTTACCGTCCCGGAAAATTCTTCAATGCCAGCCTCGACAAGGCCAGCGTTGATAATGAGCGTTCCACTGTGTTGATGAAATTGAACGGTTATGACTCCAGCGTTGCTTTTGTGCAGATCGCCGGACTGGTCGCTCGTCGCATTATCTGCAAGTTGACGGTTGGGCAAAGCGTTAATGCTGGTTCTGTTTACGGACTGATTCGTTTTGGTAGTCGTGTTGATATATTTCTTCCGCCCGGAGTGGCTCCTCTGGTTTCTGTTGGCCAGCGCATGACGGGGGGTGAAACTGTTATCGCTGATTTCAAGTCAGACGAACTTGCTCGTGAAGGAAAAGTCATGACATGACTGAAATTCAGAAACAGGACAAAAGAATCCGAAAACTCTCATTTCAAAAGATGATTCCAAATATGATCACGTTGACGGCAATGGCTGTCGGCATGACCGCGATCAGATACGCTATTGATGAAAAATGGGAAGAAGCTGTGATCGCCATCGTGATCGCAGCTTTTTTGGATGCCTTTGATGGTGCGGCGGCGCGGTTATTGAAAGCACAAAGCAAACTCGGTGCTGAACTTGACAGCCTATCCGATCTTATTTGCTTCGGTGTGGCTCCGGGACTCGTTACATTCCTGTGGTCAACGCATGATGCCGGACGCTTCGGCTGGTTTTTGTCCCTGATTTTTGTGATGGCTGTTGCTCTGCGACTTGCCCGTTTTAATGTTGCCAAGGAGGATGAAAAACCGGACGACCCACTCTCAAAATACTTCACTGGAATTCCCTCTCCGGTTGGTGCAGGGCTTGCTCTTCTGCCAATGATTATCAGCTTCCAGATCGACGAGATTGTACATGGTTCTTACATCTTTAGCGTTATTAAGGGGCCATACGTTGTCGGTCTTTGGCTTACTATTTTGTCTGTGTTGATGGTCAGTCATATTCCAACTTTTTCCAGCAAGTTGATCCGCGTTCCGCATAGAATGTCCGTTATCGTGCTGGCGTTGTTCTGCATCATGGTTGCGGGATTGATTAACGCGCCGTGGCCGACCTTAACGCTGTTTGGTGTGGGATACCTAGCTACTCTACCTTGGAGCATCCGGCATTATGATAAAAAGAAAGCATTGCTTGCCAAGGGGGTAAAAGATCCTGACGATTTAGATAACGATGACTGGGATACGGATATATAGTCACTTATAAAAAGGGTATGCTGCTCTGGTTTTTGAGACAGTAGCTAAGAGTTATCTTTGAGCCTATTTATACCATCTTTTGTTTGGGTATTTCTTTTATTGACGTGTCGGGGAAGTTTAAGATAGAATTGCAGCGCAGGATGGATTTACGGGTGAAATATGAAACTTTATAATCTTCTACTTAGTAAAGCGCTGGACACGGGGCAATCTTAGAGATTGTACGCCTTTCAGCGCATGCCAAGGCTCCTTTCAGGGGTCTTTTTTATTGCTAAAATAGCACAAGAAGAATGAGGGAAAGGTAGATGAAAATGACAAATACAAGTGAAAGCAACCCTTTAAATCGAGTGATTATATTTGATACGACCTTGCGTGATGGGGAGCAATCTCCGGGTGCCACGATGTCGCTTAAGGAAAAAATTGCTGTTGCTTCGCTACTCGATGGCATGGGCGTAGATGTAATTGAGGCAGGATTTGCAGCTTCTTCAAAGGGAGATGCAGAATGTATTGCTGCTGTTGGTAAGGTGGTTAAACAGGCGCGTGTTTGCTCTTTGGCACGTGCAATTAAAACAGATATAGAAGCTTCTGCTCGTGCTTTGGAGAATGTTGAGCGTCCCCGTATTCACACTTTTGTCTCGACTAGCAAGATTCATCTGGAACACCAGATGCGCAAAACAGAAGATCAAGTTTTAGAAAT
>JAGLRU010000379.1 GCA_023136145.1 Alphaproteobacteria bacterium | reverse complement strand
AAAACATCGAACCAGGATGCCTTTCTCATCTCGATCCAAATGGAGTACGACGCAGTAGATGAACGGCTGGAAAATACACTGGTGTCTACTACGCAGTTGGACAAAAAAACCAAACAGGCTGCGCCGGCAGTAGAAGCGACGCCTTTTGAAGAGAGGGTTGCGCGCATCGCAGAACTTCAATTCCGTCAAGCGTCACAGAGCAAGCGGCGAGCGGTGGCTGTTCTCAAGCTAAAATTGCTCAAACAGCAGGTTGAGTCAAGTGCTGTCATACAACCCGCGCTTAAACGCGACTTCGAACTCGCTCAGGAGGAGCGCCGCATCGCCAAGGCGCAAGTCCTAAGCTCTAACCCCGCTTGGTCAACTCGGTGGCTTCCAATCGCTAATGCTATCGACGCTAAGCTGGATAAGATCGGGGAGGAGTTGTATCTCAGCGCAGAACGTGAACACTCACTCAAGTTTAACGTGAATCTCGTCGAGTCTCAGATTACCTACCGCGATCAAAAGTACAGTGAGATCGAGCGAGATCGACAAGAGGCTGAGGCTTTTTCCGGATTGCTGAAGTCGGTGCTCGCAACCGTATGGCAACAGGCACCCCCCGTGATGGGTCTACTTGTTTTGGTCTTCCTGACCGGGTGGCTTGCGCTATGGATGGTGGGCATCGCTACGCGGACTCTGGTGAAAGTGATGAAGGATGATGATCCAGACAGCGTCAGTGCTGTGGAGAGACGTGTCAAAACGGTGGCATCAGTTTTGAAGGGAGTTGGTAAGATAGTCGTGTACTTTGTGGTTATCCTGATAGCCTGTGATGTGGTTGGCATTGATACCGGACCAATCTTAGGTAGCTTGGCCATCCTTGGCTTGGCTCTTTCATTCGGTTCGCAAAACCTCGTTCGAGATTTCGTCAACGGCTTCTTCATACTTGTAGAGAATCAGTACGCGGTCGGTGATTGGGTGAAAATCGGTGCTCATGAAGGCGACGTTGAGCAAATCAACATTCGCTCAACGCGGTTGCGCAGCGTCACCGGAGTGCTGCAGATCATCCCCAACGGGACCATCACTACCGTCGAAAACATGACCCGCGATTGGTCCTGCTTCCGTTGTCACGTGGGCGTGAGCTACGACAGCGACATCGACCTGGTGGAACGAATCTGCAACGAAGTTGGGGCAGATATGTATGCCGATCCCAAACTCAAAGCTATGCTCAAAGAACCGCCCGTATTTGTTGGCGTTACCCAGCTCGCCGACTCAGCAATAGTGGTGCGCTCTGTGGCCAAGACCCAGCCCGGAGCGCAGTGGAGCTTGGAGCGGGAGATGAACCGACGCTTGAAAAAGGCGTTCGAGGAGGCAGGCATCGAGATCCCCTTCCCACAACGAGTGGTATGGCACCATAACAAGACCAGTGACTAACTCTTAAACTGATACCATCATAGGCTCTACGTAACTGTTATGAGGCCATAAATATATTTCCGTTCATTTTCAATGAATTAATTTTATGTAAAAAGTTGAAGTATAGGCATTTCTGGATGAAATAAAATTATGCCAACATGCTGGGAAGATATGATTTTT
>JAGLRU010000378.1 GCA_023136145.1 Alphaproteobacteria bacterium | reverse complement strand
ACAACATTTACCATTGATACCGCAGCTCCTACAGTAACCTTATCTGATGACCACCCTGACTTAACAGTAAAAGATGCCGATACTGTAGCAATCATTGCTACCTTTAATGAAAATATGACCAGCACTCCAACTGTCTCTATAGATGTCTTAACAGACGCAGATGCTGATATTGTTGATGCGGCGATGACACCTTGGTCTTGCGGTGACCTGATTATCGAACATACCGCAGGGGATGTTGCCCCTGTCACTAGACCCATTACTTATGGAACTGTTATTACGGACCTCTCAGGAGACAGTAAATGCTGGATAACCCAAAACCTTGGCGCTTTTCAACAGGCAACATCGGTTAGTGATGATGCTTCTGATTCCGCGGGCTGGTATTGGCAGTTTAACCTTAAGCAGGGGTATGAGTTTGGTGGTATCCGCATACCAGCCACAGCTTGGATAGATTCAATTGATCAGGACAGCGATTGGACAGCTGATAACGACCCTTGTACTATTGAGCTTGGTGCAGACTGGCGTCTGCCCACTAGCACCGAATGGACCAATGCTGATGCAAATGGTGAGGTTGGAGGTTGGGATAATCGTTCCGAAGCTTATTCTGATGTCTTAAAACTCCATACTGCTGGTTTTCTCCACGATTTCCTTGGTGGTGGACTGTTTAGCAGAGGCAGCCTTGGCTACTCCTGGAGCAGTACTCAGAGCGATAATACTAACGGGTACGTCATGTATTTCGAAGATAACGGCAGCCTCGTGCTTAGTAACTGTAATAAGGCTACTGGTGCTAGTGTCCGTTGCCTCAGAGATTATTCAACCGCATCAGCCTGGACATATTCCTGGAATGTTCCTGCCGGACACAGCGGAGACACAGCCACGGTCACTGTTGCCGGTGATGATATAACCGGTAACGCCTATGCCGGTTCAGATGAGATTGTCTATACCATTGACAATACTGCGCCCGATAACCAGGATACGGTTTTTGCCGTAAGCATATCCATACAGGGTGGTGCCGTTGACATAGTAAGCTCAGGAGAGGAAACAAACAATGTCTGGTTCGCGCCCTTAGGGACAACTACATTTGTTGAAGGAGCAACAATGACAAAGGCGGCAAGCGGAACAGCAACCTCAATCCTTGCCCCGGAAACAGAAGGGGCATACAAACTATATGTAATTGATGCCGCAGGCAACCGCTCGGCTGCTTCAACGGCAACCTTAACCGTAGATAATACCGCGCCCACTATTTCAAGCGTTACCCTTAGCCCTTCTACGGGAACTCTTAAAGTAGGCGATGAAGTAGTTATTACAGTTACTTCCAGTAGTAATGACATAGGTTTAACCCCATCTACCGCAACCTTTAATGGCCAGGAAATAACTTTGAGTGTGAATTGTGGAAATACAGTAAATTTTACTTACAGGGGTGGTTCGGTTACTTACGGGACGGTAGCTCATAATAGTAAATGCTGGTTAGATAGAAATTTGGGCGCTTCACAAGTGGCCACAGCCTATAATGACAGCGCTGCTTACGGCGATTTGTTCCAGTGGGGCCGGCTTGATGATAATCATCAGGACCGCGGCAGCGCCACTACATCTACTAATTCAAGTACCGATGACCCCGGCCACAGCGGTTTTATTATGGAGCCTGATTACCCTCGTGATTGGCGCGATCCGCAAAACGATAATTTATGGCAGGGGGTAAGCGGCGTTAATAACCCTTGTCCAAGCGGATGGCGAATACCGACAGACGCAGAGTTGGAAGCAGAGCGCGTTAGCTGGAGTTCAAACGATTACAATGGCGCTTATGCAAGTCCTTTAAAACTTCCTGCCACTGGTTCCCGCGACAGCAGCGATGGTTCGCTCTACGATGTAGGAAGCCATGGCCGCTATTGGAGCTCTATGCTTAACGGTACGCGCGCCAGGTACCTGTTTTTCTCCACCGAAGTGTACACGTACATGATCAGCTACTCCCGCGCGCGCGGCTTTAGTGTTCGCTGCATTAAGGACGGTGCTACCTATACCGGCACCTACACTATAATAGAAGGCCATAGCAATGCCGTTAATCCTGAGGCAGCCAATATTACTTTAACCGATCCTGCGGGCAATGTCTCAAGCGCCGGCTCTTCCGGCGACAATACCTTAACCATCGACGCCAATAGTCCCGCCAATCAAGATACAGTTTTTGCCGTAAGCATATCCAAACAGGGTGGAGCAACCGTTGTCATAGTAAGCTCAGGCGAGGAAACAAACAATGTCTGGTTCGCGCCCACAGGGACAACTACATTTGTTGAAGGTACAACAATGACAAAGGCGGCAAGCGGAACAGCAACCTCAATCCTTGCCCCGGAAACAGAAGGGGCATACAAACTATTCGTAATTGATGCCGCAGGCAACCGCTCAGCAGAATCCACAGCAACCTTAACCGTAGATAATACCGCGCCCACTATTTCAAGCGTTACCCTTAGTCCTTCGACGGGAACTCTTAAAGTAGGCGATGAGGTACTTATTACAGTTACTTCCGATAGTAATGAGCAAGGTTTAACCCCATCTACCGCGACCTTTAATGGCCAGGAAATAACTTTGAGTGAGAATCCTTGTGGAAATACAGTAAATTTTACTTACAGGGGTGGTTCGGTTACTTACGGGACGGTAGCTCATAATAGTGAATGCTGGTTAGATAGAAATTTAGGCGCTTCACAGGTGTCCACAGCCTATGATGACAGCGCTGCTTACGGCGATTTGTTCCAGTGGGGCCGGCTTGATGATAATCATCAGGACCGTGGCAGCGCCACTACATCTACTACTTCAAGTACCGATGACCCCGGCCACAGCAGTTTTATTATGGAGCCTAATGCTCCTGCTGATTGGCGCGATCCGCAAAACGATAATTTATGGCAGGGAGTAAGCGGCGTTAATAACCCTTGTCCAAGCGGATGGCGAATACCGACAGACGCAGAGTTGGAAGCAGAGCGCGTTAGCTGGAGTTCAAACGATTGCAATGGCGCTTATGCAAGTCCTTTAAAATTTTCTGTCACCGGTTGGCGCGGTAGCGATGGCATTGTCGGCAATGCAGGGATCAGCGGCAACCAAATCAGCTCCACGGTTAGCGGTACGAACGTCCACCGCCTGAACTTCAATAGCAGCGGTGCGAGCATGGACGGCCGCTCACGTGTGAATGGCTATAGTGTTCGCTGTATTAAGGACGGTGCTACCTATACCGGCACCTACACTATAATAGAAGGCCATAGCGATGCCTATAATCCTAAGGCAACCAATATTACCTTAACCGATCCCGCGGGTAATGTCTCAAGCGCCGGCTCTTCCGGCGACAATACCTTAACCATCGACGCCAATAGTCCCGCCAATCAAGATACAGTTTTTGCCGTAAGCATATCCATACAGGGTGGAGCAACCGTTGTCATAGTAAGCTCAGGCGAGGAAACAAACAATGTCTGGTTCGCGCCCACAGGGACAACTACATTTGTTGAAGGTACAACAATGACAAAGGCGGCAAGCGGAACAGCAACCTCAATCCTTGCCCCGGCAACTGAAGGAGCATATAAGTTATTTGTTATTGATGCCGCGGGCAATCGCTCGGCTGCTTCAACAGCAACCTTAACCGTAGACAACAC
>JAGLRU010000377.1 GCA_023136145.1 Alphaproteobacteria bacterium | reverse complement strand
GCAGACCACTAATCGCCCAGACAAATGCCCAAAGCTTTGGCGGTGCGTACGAGAATGCCGTCGAGATCAACGCTCTGATAGCTAGCAATCGCTTCTTCTATCGGCACATCGATCACGTTCCGATTCGACCATGCCACCATGCGATCAAACTTACCTGCGATAACCAATTCAACTGCATGAACGCCAAATGCGGAGGCGATTAGCCGATCACTATGGATTGGAGCGCATCCACGCTGAACATGTCCCAGAACCGTAACACGCGTTTCAAAACCAGTGACTTCAGCAATGCGTTCCCCCAAGTAGTTACCGATGCCGCCGTATCTTCTCTCCCCACCCCTATGTTTCGTTTCCATTATATCCCCTTCGATTGTCCTGACAGATTCCGACACAACAACCAGCGCGAAGTTACGTCCTTCTTCCTTTCGAATTCTCGCTATTTTTTGTGCTATATTATCAAGGCTATAGGGAATTTCCGGGATTAGAATCACGTCAGCACCGCCAGCGATCCCTGCCGTCATGGCAATATTTCCGGCATCACGCCCCATCACTTCCAGAACCATCACACGATCATGGCTGGCCGCAGTCGGCTGCAATCTGTCAAGTGCTTCAGTAGCGACAAAGGCGGCTGTTTCAAAACCGACGGATCTTTCGGTTTTTCCAACATCGTTATCGATTGTTTTCGGAATGCCCACAAGATTGAATTTCCCAATCTGCGACAGACGGCGCAGGATGTCCATACTGCCATCCCCGCCAATGCCTATCAGAGCTTCAAGACCAAGCTCATTGATACCCTCGATAATCTCCTTCGAGCAATCCTTGACGGAACCATCTGGCATGGGATGCCTGAACGGAGAGTCTTTGTTGGTGGTACCAAGAACAGTTCCGCCAAGACGCATGACCGTCATATCAAACATTTCACGAGACAATACCTTGTAACGCATTGGCCGAGTCAATAAACCGGCGGTTCCGTCTTCGATCCCAATAATTTCCATTTCTTGACGCGTGGCGGCATAAACAACGGCGCGTATTACGGCATTCAAACCTGCGCAATCGCCACCGCTTGTTAAAATCCCGATTCGCTTCTTGTTTGCCATGTTGTTTGATCTCCTGAATTATTTATGGTACAATATAATCGCGTTAAATTGTGTTGTTCGCACCTTTGAAGGCAACAAATAAAGCTTAAATTTACAGGATGTTCCTGATATTATATAATGCCATTAGTAAGGTGAATTTTAGAAAAATGATGCTGGAAGAGCAAGAGGATATGCAAAGAAAGATCAAGGATCTCAAAGTCGAGCACCGAGATCTGGATATAGTTATCCAACAACTTTCCGATTGTGTACCAGTTGATTTTTTACGCCTTCAGCGTCTAAAAAAACGCAAATTATTTCTGAAAGATTCAATTTCCAAAATTGAGAGTATGCTGTTGCCGGATATTATTGCGTAATTTATCTTTCAAGGTATTGAAAAGTATCTTTTTCTTCTCTACCCTACAATAACGTGTTGGGACTTTTTTCTTTAAAATCATAGGGGGATGAAAAAATATGGATATAATCAAAGTAGAAGAATGGGAACAAAATCAAATTAATAGTCTGACGCTAAAGCTCATCTTCGCAGCAACATTTGGCACACTGGCAGCAACTGGTATTGCTTTTCTTCTTCAGAAAATAGGTATACCGGAAATCAGACCAGAGCTTCTATTTGCTCCTTGGGGCATTGCTCTCGTATTGGGAGCCGCGATTGCTTTTCATCGTGGTGTACTAGCGGAACGCACACGCTCCACTAAATCAAACGAAGAAAAGAAGAAAAAATAGTCCTCTTGGGCATATCGTCTGTCGTGCTGTGATGTCCTTAAAGACACTCTCGCACTAGCGGAATAGTCACGGCTCTTTTTTCTGAAAGAGCCTTGTGATCAATTTTTTCCACCATATTACGGATGGTCAGGAATGACCGTTCTATGCGTGGCAATATAAATTGCACCACATCCTGCGACACGAAAATCTGCCGATCGGAAAAAAGTTTTGTTAGCACTACAGCCATCAGGTCGTCGTCGGGAGGTTCTATAGCAACGGAAGGCACAGCCAACAATCTGGACTTCAAGTCTGGCAACAAAATCGGCCACTCCCTTACAGACAGTGGAGATGTCATAAGCAAATGTCCTCCCCGTTCCTGCATAAGATTATAAAGGTGAAAGAGAGCCTCTTCCCTATCCTTTCCGCTCATCGCCTGCGGCACATCGTCTATCATAACCGCCTGTGATTCACCGATTACTTTGTTAATAGTTTCCGTGACCAAATCCTGCGGTAGTATCTCTTTTGCCTCAGCCTCTTTTTTCCAGACTTGTAACAGATGAGTCTTACCGCTAGCCGGAGAGCCAAAAATAACCAATGCTGGTGCTGGCCAGTCTGGCCATTTGTCCAGCCATGCTATAGCTTCGCGATTAGAATCTGACACACAAAAATCCTCGCGTCCGTAAGCGTGGCGATGTCCGAGATCAAATGATATCTGTTCAGATTTTTCCGTCATATCTCAGTTCATCAGCTTGAGTTCGTATAGAAGAGGTGGTTTCGGGGCATCACCAGCAAACACGGCTATTACAGGCTCATTGAGTACAAAACCCTTTACTTCCAATGCTCTCCTAAGTACACCAAGATTGCCGTCAAAACCAATGGCAATTCTAGCGGACGTCTTGCTGATGCCGGAAATTTCAACCACTGGAGTTGGTAAAATAGATGATAGTCGATTTTGTACGTCCAGCCACTGCGCAAAACTCACGAAATTCACTACCGCTTCAAAGGTGATTTTTTCCGGCTGAATCTTCACAGTATTCGACGGAGAAACAGGTGCAGGAAAAGGTTCAGAAGCCCGAATCGCATGAATCATTTGCTCAACAGTTCGCCTAAAGGAAACCCAGTCATTCTGTCCACTGGTATAGGGAGCCACGGAATTTTTGCGGTCAAATTTTCCATTTTTATAAATATAGAGATCAGACCGTATGTTAACGCCAGATTTGTTGGCAAGAGCAAGGGCAACTTCGGTTGCACCGTAGTTCACACGCATCTTCTCAACAACACTGTAATCTCCCGACCACACAGCATCTGTATTTCCTGAGGAAATATCAGCAATATCACCAAGAGGAACCGTTATAACCAGCATTTTGGAGGACGATGAATTCCCGATAGCTTGCCATGCCTCTCTCCATGGATTGGGATCTTCCCACAAAAGTTTCTTTCCGGAAATGTCCTCAAAATAAGGCAGGATCAGGACAATGCGAGATTCCTCCGCTCCTATAACAACAGGAAGTAATAAAGGAGTATCACTTGCTACAACAGCCAATGCACCTGCTGGAATCTTTATATAATTGGCAATTTCAGGGTTAAACCTCACAGTAAAACTCGCCACATACCGGTTAGCAGAAATCTGCTCGTTCTTTATTTCAAAATCCTGCACCAGCATCGCAATCATCTCATCGTCAGGACTTTCATAATATCTGAATTCTTCGGAAGTCATTGACCTTTCTGCAAGTTTTTGAAACGCCACTCTCTGCGCCTCGACAATAGCTTGATCCCTCGCAAGAACGGCATTTTTATCAGTCTTGTCAATGACGATACCAATCACCGTTCGGCTTTCGTCGGACTCCGCAGAAACGGCAGAAGATGCCTGTGCCGAAAAAGGAGCTGAAAAATATGTTTGCGCCGACGCCACCGCAGAAAATACCAACACACCAGATAATGTCAGAGAAAGGACGTAGATAAGAAACGAGATTCTGCTAACTGACATTATCTAGTCGGGAAACTTTTTCCCGCCCCCCCTTTGATATTAAGATATTTCAGGATATCCGTCTTGAACCGCACAGAAAAAATCGCCTCGTATCGCTCAGGGGAAGACCGCACATTGCCGATTTCAAACTCCCGCATCAGCGGAATGATCGTATCGTCAGATGGCATTTCATAGATTTTAAATGCCTCTGGAGTCATTGATTCCTGAGCAAGCTTGCGGAAAGCTTTCCGATGAGCTTCATAGATAGCCACACTTCTTGCCGCCTCGTCGTCTTCGCCTTTCTTCTTCTCAACAACAATAGGAATATTCATTACTGTTAAGTTGTCTTCGTCAAGGCACGGAAGCCCCGGAATCCTTGCTGAAACCACCGTGGAAAAAATCACAGCCCCCAACAATGCAGCAAAAATGATAAGACAAAGAAAAGTAAGTTTATTATTCAGCATGACTTTCA
>JAGLRU010000376.1 GCA_023136145.1 Alphaproteobacteria bacterium | reverse complement strand
AAATAACGCAACGAAATATCACAATATAGTCCTTAAAGCATTCCCTTATGTCTTCCAAAAATTTCTTGGATTTATAATACTTGGCGGCCTCTTTTTCGTACCCCTTCGGATGTGTCGAGATTCCGGTTGAAACTTTTTTAAAATCTTCTTCCATTTTTATTCTTTCATTTTTAAAAATGACAAAACGCATTGTGTTATGCACCAATTATATTGACAATCAATTTATATATCAATAATTATCAGGTTGTAGGTCGTCATCGTTAAAATGACTATAAAATAGGGGAGTAATAGTAATGTCTCTAACATATACGCCTGCGTTACAAGAAGGCATAAAGTTGCATAATTTCGCGCTTAAGGGCGTGGATGGGAAAGTTTATACGCAGGAGGATGTGGCGGGAGAAAATGGCACTCTGGTCATGTTTATTTGCAACCACTGTCCATACGTCAAAACCATTATAAGTCGTCTGGTAGAGGATGCAGGGGTGCTTCAGTCAAAAGGCATTGGCGTTGTGGCGATTATGTCGAATGATACACTGACGCATATGGAAGATTCGTTCGAGAACATGAAAGAATTCTCCCGTCAGAATGGTTTTACGTTCCCGTACATTATTGATGAAACTCAGGAAGTAGCAAAAGAATATGGAGCCGTCTGTACTCCTGATTTTTTCGGTTATAATGCGAAGGGTGAGTTGCAGTTTCGGGGACGTTTGGATGAGGTGAACCCATCCAAGTCTGCTACATCTGACACGAAAAAGGAATTGCTGGAGGCCATGATTCAGATCGCTGAAACTGGCAAGGGACCCGAAGTTCAGACTCCGTCTATGGGCTGTAGCATCAAGTGGAAGATTGCCGGAGCAACGTGAGCTTTACGGAAGGCAGTATTGCCGTCATGTAGATTTTATTTTCATCATAAGACGCGCGGACGCGCTTTTGGATCACCGAACGAGTCGGGGGTGACGGGTTGCTTTATGTGAGGGGCGGGGATGGTGACATTCTCAATAAATTTCGGAATTTTGCGGTATTACGAATGGGCGGTTTATTTGCGTGTATTTATCAAGTGCCTCCATCATTTTGGAAGCAATTATATCTGTCGGAACAGGTATGTTTTTCTCAGGAAATTCCTGTGTTTGAATCGTTGACCAGATAATTTCATTTGTGGCGATTGCTTTATGCTCGTCTGTTTTTTCGGCTATCACCGTATCGGGTGGAGTATTGCCGTTCGTCAGTCCGGCAATCAGGTTTTCACCAATATCCTTGCCGGTTGTTTTTTCACAGATAATGTCGGCAATGGCAACAGCTCCGCCGATATGCCCTCCATAAAGAGTGTTACCAGCCAGCCGCGATATAGGGCTGATCTCGTCGCCAGTGATATGGCGGTAAATGGCTCCTATCACGGGGAGGTGTTGAAGAGGATTGAAGATGTCAATAACGGTCTTGAAGAGGTCTAGGAAGGAAAATTCGTTTGTTTCTAACGTTTCTGGTTCTGCAGTAGAATGTGTCGAGGTGGGTGCGGAGTTTTCAAGAATGCGTTCAAAATTCGCTTCTGCTGCTGCATCAGGATCATTTTTCTGAAGGGAAATAGGCGGATAACCAGACATACTGGATCCGGTCATCAGTGCGGAATTTGAAGTGTAAGCGTTCGGATCTATCATCCATCATACTCCCCTTTAACAAATCGTTGCAAGGAGCGTGCCAGAATGAAAACAGTTATAACTTGTTGATAGGTTTGTAAAGTAGCAGTCCGCTGATGAAACCGCCGATATGAGCTGTCCATGCAATCGGGTTACTTGTTCCCGGGGCACCGAAAAATCCGAAGAAAAGAGAAATTCCCATCCAAATGAAGATGAAAAGTATTAATTTTCTTTTACCACTTCCCATCATACCCTCGGATTGCATCATAAGCAGGATTCCACCGAATAGACCGCTGATGGCACCCGATGCACCGATTAGCGAGGTATCTGTATAGGGGTAAACAAGAGCGTGCACTAATGCTCCACAAAGCCCTGTTGCAAAATAAAGAAGCAGGAGCTTGCGCCCGCCAATTTTTTTTTCAAGTCCTGCTCCGAAGGCCATAAGTGTGCCTACGTTGATCGCTAGATGCAGCCATCCAACGTGAAGGAACAAATGGGTGAAGGGGGAAAAGATTCCCGAAAATCCAAAAGATTGGGAACCGAAATATCTAGCAGGTACAAAGGACAGCGCGTAATGAATTTCTCCTGTCAGCAGGTTTGAAAAGATTTTTTCTAACAGAAAGATAGCAATATTGGCTAGACATAGAGCTTTTACAATCGGTGGAAGATTAAGGATTGGTTCTCCCGCGCCTCTGATTTTTTTACGATCTTTCTGACTTGGGAACTGGGCTACTTTTGTGTCATCGTGACCATTGCTATTTATCATGGAACTCACAGTGTTGCTCATATAACGAAAAATAGTATGCTCCATCTTGATTTTGAATGCAAACAACCGTTTTGTAAGCTAAGGGGAATAAAAATGTTATCCTTCGTCAAGCATTGTAAATTTAGTAGGCTAAAAGATCTTGAAGCGCACTTTATGCCGTTCACGCATCAACCGTCCTTCGGCTGGGGGGCGATCCTTTTAATAATTTTAGGAATGATTATGTCAATTGCTTTATTAAAATGCTTGACGGGAAGGGAGGTCTAACATATTTTGTCGGCTGTAAAGAGTTTACTGAAGAAGGATTAAGACAATGTCGAGA
>JAGLRU010000375.1 GCA_023136145.1 Alphaproteobacteria bacterium | reverse complement strand
CATGATCGAAGAATCAACAGCTGTAAGCGTCCGGTAAGTATCCTCGGAAAAATCCTCGTGACCGGGCGTATCAAGCAAATTAAACCTGATGCCGTCATAATCAAACGTCATCACACTCGATACAACGGAAATGCCGCGCTCCTGCTCAACCTTCATCCAGTCGGAACGCGCACTGCGCATTTGCCGCCGCGCCTTAACAGCCCCCGCCTGCTGAATCGCACCACCGAACAACAACAGCTTTTCCGTCAGCGTCGTCTTACCGGCATCCGGGTGAGAGATAATGGCAAACGTCCGCCGCCGATCGATTTCATCGTTTATTGTTGACATTGTTATTCTTCCGTTAATCTCCTCTCCCCTTATCAGAGGATAGGGATGTTTAACATACCTTTAATATGAGCTAAAGCTTCATTGTTTAGGAACCACGTCATTAAAACTTTTCTACTAATTCTAAACCAGCAAATACTACTGTAAAAAATGTGAGTATTACGATAAAAGCTGTGAGTATATTCATTGTCTTTTTCAAAGAAAGGCTTTCTTTATAACGCCGTTCTTCCAGTTCAAAACATGCCAAAGTAGCCATAGCCTTTCCTTTTACTTGATAATGATAAGGCGCATCTTTTTTTTCTTTTATTTCACCTGTTTCAACTAATGAATCTAAAAACAAAAGAAGCCTTTTATGTACTTGTTCCCCTTTTGGATGTTCATGCCATTGAATAGAATAAAGGTCTTTCATGATCTTCCATGAATTAATTTC
Source organism: Alphaproteobacteria bacterium (assembly GCA_023136145.1). GTDB lineage: Bacteria > Pseudomonadota > Alphaproteobacteria > Micavibrionales > UBA2020 > PALSA-926. Next base: position 3,668 of record JAGLRU010000375.1, on the reverse strand, counting down.
TTTTCCATCATTTTCTATATGATTTTCAATCAAAAATTCTAAAACTTGCATTCTCTCAAGAATGAAAGGATTTGTTTGATTATATGCAAGCTGGTTTAATTTATCTAAAATATAATTTATCCAGATACGTATATATAAGATAGGCAACATCTTGCTGATAAGGTAGTCAAAGATTCCATCGGATCTTAATTCACAAAGCCCATAGTAATGGGTAATAAAAATTTTAAAGTCATTCAAATCTTCAAAAGAAATAGTCCCCTTTTTATCATACTCTTGACCAGTCCAAAGTCGCCCAATAACACCAATATCATCTACGGCATCTATCAGTAGATAAGGAGTGCTTTCATTATAAATTTCGATTGAATAACAATTAACTCGTTTTCCAGCGTTTCCTGATCGCGGAATACGATCTGGGCATGGATGTTGCAATACAGATTCTAAAACTTTTTTGTATATATATTTACGAATTTTATTCATAGAAAGATTTCCTCTTTTTTCTTCTCATCTCACCCTAACCTTCTCCCGCCTGCAGGAGAAGGAACTAACAAATTCTTATTTGCTAAAAATTTCTAAATTCTATTGTAAATCCCTTTGGCGGGGGGAGTTTCTGAATATCCAGAATTTTCGTTTGAGGGGGCAGGTTTCCAAGGACAGGCTTGTCGTCATTATTGGTGTAATTCTGAACATAGTAAACGCCGTTATATCCCCGCGTCGAAAGATCGTCCATGATGTCAGCAATAGCCTGTTCATCAAGCTGATCGCGGTGAACAGTGGTACGCACCTCGAACGGAACTTCTTTCTGATGACAAAGCATAGACAGCGTCTCATCAAACTTCCCGAATAAATGCGTTTCCGTTACTTTTTTATACGAAGAAAAAGGAGCCTTATAATCAATCGCCACATAATCTAAAAGATTTTTCTCCAGCATCTTTCGCACAATACCGAGGCAACTGCCGTTCGTATCCAATTTAATGGCATACCCAAGTTTTTTTATCTGCTCAGAGAAACCTACAATATCTTTAAACAGACATGGCTCACCGCCAGACAGCACCACACCATCCAAAAGCCCCTTTCTTTTTTTAAGAAACCTTAGAACCTGATCTGTCGAAAAACGTCCCTTGCCCTCGACGATCTCCTGATTGTGACAATATCCGCAACGCATATTACAGCCAGAAAACCAAACTATGCAGGCGGTCTTTCCGGGGTAGTCCAGCATAGTGAATGGGGTAACGTTATAAATCGGCAACATGAAAAAGGTCTTCGCTTTCAGCGTGCCTTTCCAAGAAATGTTTTCTCTCTCTGTGCTCGCCCTTTTTGCCAAGATTAAAACTGGAGACCGGCCTGAAATATCCCATCACACGAGTCCAGACATTTGTTTTCTTACCGCAGGTCGGGCATTCCGGCTGCTCGCCATTTAAATAGCCATGCGTATCGCAAGTAGAAAAAACAGGCGTTACCGTGATATATGGCATTTGGTAACTCTCTAATACCTTTCTGACAAAACGCTTACAAGCATCTGGACTTGAAAGTTTTTCATCCATATAAAGATGCAAAACAGTGCCTCCCGTATATTTGCATTGCAGATCGTTCTGCAGATCCAAAGCCTCAAACGGATCAGCGGTAAAACCAACGGGAATCTGCGAGGAGTTGGTGTAATAAACATTCTCTCCATATCCCGCCTGAATAATACCGGGGAAATGCTTTTTATCTTCCTTGGCGAAACGATAGGTCGTCCCCTCGGCTGGGGTGGCCTCAAGATTGTAGAGGTTGCCAGTTTCCTGCTGATACTTCTTAATGCAAGAACGCATAAGATCAAGAACCTCAACGGCCATCTTAATACCAGATTTTTCAGTGATGTCGATTTCATCATCGGTGTAGTTCCGAATCATCTCGTTCATGCCGTTCACGCCGATAGTACTGAAGTGATTGCGAAGAAATGGCAGGTAGCGCGTGGTGTAAGGGTAAAGTCCGCGATTATACATTTTCTGCACAAAAACGCGCTTCTTCTCAAGAGTGGAATGAGCAAGATCCATCAGCCTTTCCAGTTCCTTCTTCAATCCCGGGAAATCTCCCTTGAAGCGGTAGCCAAGTCTCGCCATATTGAGAGTAACAACGCCTATGGAACCTGTCATCTCTGCAGAACCGAACAGCCCATTGCCACGCTTCAACAATTCGCGCAAATCAAGCTGCAACCTGCAACACATAGATCGCACTGCACCGGGAGAATAAGCGTCGGGATTATGGACTTTTTCACCCTTTTCATTTCGCTTCCACTGACTACCGACGAAATTCTGAAAGTAAGAGCTGCCAACCTTAGCTGTGTTCTCGAATATTTTCTGAGCAACCTTACTATCCCAGTCAAAGCCTTCAGTAATATTCACAGTCGGGATGGGGAAAGTGAAAGGTTGTCCGGTCGAATCTCCCTCCGTCATCACCTCATAATAAGCAAGGTTAATCATTTCCATTTCATGAGCAAAATGGCCATAAGTCATCTCCGCCAGCGTGCGGATTCCCATGTCGCGACTTTGAGCTTCAACAAGCAATTCCGCATTTTCCACGTCCTTGAAAAAAGGAAGATCATTCTTCGTTGGAACTTGCTCCTTCAGGTCGTCCGGCGGAATGATGTCAAGCGTGATATTTGTAAATGGCGATTGCCCCCAACGAGCTGGCACATTCAGGTTATAAACGAACTGCTTGATCGCTTTTTTGACTTCTTTAAACGACAGTCTGTCATAAAAAACATAAGGTGCCAGATAAGTGTCAAAGCTGCTGAACGCCTGCGCCCCCGCCCACTCTGATTGCAAGATACCGAGGAAATTTGACATTTGCCCCAACGCTTCGCGAAAATGCGATGGTGGGCGACTCGACACGCGACCTTGCAAACCATTGAACCCTTCGTTCAACAACGTACGCAACGACCATCCGGCACAATAACCCGTCAGACAGTCCAGATCATGGATATGATAATCTGCATTACGGTGCGCCATACCTTCTTCAGCCGCATAAACTTCATCCAGCCAATAATTGGCAACAACCTTGCCAGCAACATTACAGATCATTCCCGCATTTGAATAACCAGTGTTGGCGTTAGCCTTAATGCGCCAATCGCTCTCAGAGATATATTCTGAAACGGCATCGCTGCAATCAACCTTTGTGCCTTCGCACATTTTAAGTATGTTGTCTTCGATATCCACTAAAGTGTCTTCAGCAACCACTGATGAAGACACCTTTATATTTGTCTGTTTTTCCGACATAAACCCCTACCCCCCGAAGATGCAACATTAATTACATAAAACTCTACATCTTGTGTCTCATTGATGAAAATACACTACACCTTGTGCATTGATTGATATTGTACTCCACAAACGTCGAACAGTTCAATTAACTTAGATCAATTTATAAAAGCATCCGGTTCAAGGTTATCATGCGAAACAGCCACTACGTTCTTGGTTTATTTGAAGCAACCGCAGTTGTCCACCGCATAAACTCCGACATAAATATTTTTTCTATTTTGCCAATGTCGTTCTTGCAAAAAAGGATAAAAAATGATCGGCAAAAGAATCGGCGAAATCTTTATATCTGACAAAAGGAATCCCTGTATTTTTAAGGAAAAGTGTTGATTCTTTGATAAGCCACCTCTAAAAACTTTCACTTCCTTATCACCACCC
>JAGLRU010000374.1 GCA_023136145.1 Alphaproteobacteria bacterium | reverse complement strand
AAAGCGAGCAGTACACCAGTACCGCCCGCTTGATCTTAAGTAAAAACGACTAAATTACATTGCCGACTTTGGTGATTTGTATCCCGAAGGAAGAACTGAAGAGCCTACATCATTACCCACTTTAGGCTCTATAGCCCCACCCCCTAGAATATCTCCAGTTCCAGCTACTGAAGGAAGCCTACCATCAGCTGTCGAAAACCCATCAACTGCTGTATTTGCCAGCTTTATAGCTTCTTCTACCTCACTATTTGCCACATTTGTAGCTTCTTTTACCTTATTCATCGCCTGAATCACATATTGCATACGACTCACACCTGGAACAACGCCCAAAGGATTTTCTGATTTCTCCACCGGTGGTGTCTCTGGGACAAATTTACTTGCATTATTATTATCCATCTAGGATTTCCTTCCACTTTACTTATCTCATTCACCCTTAAACTTTTAAGGATGTTTTGCGAGTACCATACACATTCTTAACGAAGATGTCAAAATATAAAAGATTCTGTCAACAAAAAAAGGACGTTATCCTACTGAAATAACATTAAAATTACCTACTATAATTTTTTGAAAATAACTAGGGAGGAGATGGTTTGCCCACCCGCGATGAAAGAGGAGGCGATGTTTTAACAGATACCTTGGGATCCGAAGAAATGCTATCAACCTTACTGCCTTCAAGATTAGAAGGCTGTCCCACACGCTTATTCCCTACAGCAGTCTTAATCGCTTCAATAACTTTCAAAGAAACGACAAGCCCAAACGTTTTTTTGACCAAATTCAGAAGCTTTCTTCCATTATGACCTACGACAATATCCGCGGTTTTACCTAGAACCTTATCTAGCGGCATCCCTGGACCCAACCCCATCTGCGATCTCCTCTTTCATGTATTTAGTGAGCCATTTGATAGGCAATACCCGTCAGACACTTTGGCGGCATGGCCTGATTCGTGACTTCCATCAGACCTATCTCGTTTTTTTGTTTCAACCTCTGGCAAGTGTGGGCACTCAACCCTTTTTCGCTGTATATGATGCTATCCTCAGCAACCAAATCGATATGATCGGAGCCAACCTTAAACATGACTGACGCATCCTCAGGAAGAGCACCATTGATAACCATGACAACATTTCCAGTCGCACCAAAAATAATGACACTTTCAGAAATCATTATCTCATACACCCTACAATTCCCCTGCAACAACCACGTTTTTCATTATAACAGTACAATTGAAAGTTTATCTGAAAATAGTTAAATTATCCTTAAAAACAAACGGGTAAGGAAGTTTGCTGTTAAAATCCCTGAAACAGAAAATTGAGAGCATCAACGATGGTTTGTCGTTGATCTTCCACGTTATTGATGGAATTTTTAAGATCAGAAACGCGGAGAACACCTATATCTGTCATCATCAGGCTATAATTTTCCCCCTTCACCTTGATAATAGGCTTTAGCTTAGGCAGCAACTCCTGCTTTACCTGTGCATAAGGCAACAACGGAATAACTACTCGTGTCTTAAAATCAGCAAGAAGATCAGCCGATTTTATTTGTTAGTTTTGAGTGCTTCTTCCACTATCGCTTCGACATGTAGGCTAGTTGTATCAAACATGGGGAAATCTGGCTTATCAGATTGTTTGATTAAAAGGAATATCTCGGTACAGCCAAGAATCACGCCCTGAGCACCCCTATCACAAAGATCATCACAAATACGAAGATATTCACGTTTTGAACCCTCAAGCAGTTCCCTTTTAACCAACTCATCGAATATTATTCGATCAACAGTATTTTGATCCTTCTCATTCGGAGTAATGATTTCAATTCCAAAATTTTGTTTATAATAATCCCGCATGTATGGATCCGTCATAACCGACTTCGTTCCAAGTAAACCAATTCTATCCAGACCACGAAGGCGAATCATTCTGCCAACCGGGTCCGCTATATGGAGAAATGGTATTTTAATTTCTGTACAGAAAATATCAGAAACTCTATGCATCGTATTAGATATGCATACTACAAAGTCTGCGTCAGCAGCTTCCAATGCTTGAGCTTTTCCAGCTAAGTATTTTGCTGCTTCGTCCCATAGTTCATTTCGAACGAAATATTCAATATTGCCAAAATTAACACCAGCAATAACAGTTTCGGCAATATCCCAGCCACCAAGTTTCTGATTTACCGCATGATTTATCTGTCTATAGTATTCCATCGTGGCTTGATTGCTCATGCCTCCAAGAATACCTATAGTCTTCATTTTTTTTGGACGCTGCATTTAACACTCCCATCCTGACCAATTATATGAATCTAAACCTACTGCTTAACAAGTTCCGACTCACTTTTCTGCACGATTGGAGTACGGCGGAGGTTCATGTAAAGCAGTAACGGCGACGAAACGAAGTTTGACGAAATCGGTCCGAAAAAGATACCAACCAGCATCGCGTAGCAGAACCCTTTGATTGCCTCCGTTCCGAAAATGGCTAGTGAAGCCATTGTGATAAGCGTCGTCAGGCTAGTCGTAAGTGTGCGCGACAGGGTATCGTTAAGAGCAAGATTAAGCAGTTCCGTCAAAGGCATCTTGCGATATTTCCTCAACATCTCACGAATACGGTCGAAGACAACAACCGTCTCGTTAAGAGAATAGCCAGCGATCAACAGCACCGCCGCTACCGTCGAAAGATCGAATTCAAAGCCGGTCAGAACGAAAAACAGCATAGTCGCACAAGAATCGTGGACAAGCGCGAGAACCGCCATCAGACCGAATTGCCACTCAAACCGAAACCAAATATAGACGAGAATGGCCGCCAAAGACCAAAGAAACGCGTAAACGCTCTTCATGACCAACTCATCACCAACCTGAGGGCCAACATATTCCGTACGACGAAATTCCACAGAACTTCCAAGCCTTGTCTGAATCTCAGCGTAAATTCGTTTCTGCGCTGCCGTATCAGCCTCCTTGCCGGGAATCTTTATCATGGCAGAATCAGCACCAAATTCCTGAATGATCGGTGTGCCTTCGCTCATGCCTGAAAGTGCTTTGCGAATATCCTCGATCTTAACGGTGTCAGGCTTCTTGATTTCAATCAGGATTCCTCCCGTGAAATCGATGCCCATATTGAGACCCTTCGTAAACAATAAAACGCTCGTTATCAACACCATCAGAAAGGCAATCGCCAGTGTAATTTTGTGCACTCCCATAAAATCAATATTGGGCTTGTCCTTGATGAGCCGAAGACGAAAATTCATGGCGTATGGCCTCTGTTAAAGTTAAATGTAAAGCTGCGTGGGGCGCGTCTTCCTGAGCCACACGATAACCATCAAGCGTGTCAGCATAATAGCGGAAAACAGGGACGTAGCTGTTCCAACGCACATTGTCACAGCGAAACCCTTAATGGGGCCGGTACCGAAGGAAAAGAGGATAAACGCCACGATCAATGTTGTCAGATTAGAGTCTGTTATCGTTGGCAGTGCCAGCTTGTAACCACCATCTACCGCCGCCAGAATACCCCTCCCCTGTCGAAGCTCCTCGCGGATGCGTTCGTAGATAAGAACGTTAGCATCAACCGCAATACCTATGGTCAGGATAATGCCTGCGATACCCGGCAACGTAAGCGTTGCTTGCAATACTGACAGTATAGCAATAATGAAAATAATATTGAGCACGAGTGCTATATTTGCGAAAACGCCGAAAATTCCGTAGACCATCATCATAAATAGAAGAACGAGGGCGAGGCCAATAACTGCGGCCTTCCCTCCTGCTGCAATTGAATCAGAACCTAGAGACGGCCCCACGCTCCGTTCTTCAACAACATTCAACGGAGCTGGAAGAGCTCCCGCCCGTAGCAACAATGAGAGATCATGCGCCTCTTTGACGGTAAAGCTGCCAGTGATAATACCACTTCCTCCACAGATAGCTTCGTTGATCCGAGGAGCACTAATGACCTCGTTGTCGAGCACGATAGCGAAAGGATTGCCTACATTATCACGGGTCACATCACAGAAACGCCGCGCACCAAGAGAGTTAAACCGGAACGATACGACTGGCATACCCTGCTCGAAAGTCGGCTGCGAATCGACCAGCATGTCTCCACTAATCATCACCCTCTTTTTAACGAGAATGGTCTGACCGCCCTCCTCACGCATCGACATCCTTTTGGAGCTGGGAGAAGCCCTATCAGTCGATGATGCGTCCATATCCACAAGATGGAAGCTCATCTTCGCTGTTCTGCCAAGCAGTTCCTTGACACGTTCAGGATCATCCACACCAGGTAACTGCACCACGATACGGTTCACTCCCTGCCGTTGAATCACCGGCTCTTTAGTGCCGGACTCGTCGATACGGCGACGGACGATTTCAATTGAATGATTGATGACCTTCGTGTTGATTTCCTTGATAGCCTTTTCACCCAGTGTTATATCCACCCTACCATTATCGTCAATTTTGACATCAGCATTCTGCTCCTGATCACGAGCGATTTTCCATGCAGTCTCGCGATCCTGCGCCAGATTACGCAGCTTGAATGTCACGCCATCGCGCTTAACTCCCAAATCCGTATAACCGATATTCTTCTTGCGTAGTTCCGTACGCACCGCGCCCACAATTGAATCCAGCCGGTCGCTAATGACCGTCCTAGTGTCAGCTTCAAGAAGAAGATGCGAACCTCCCTGCAAATCCAGACCAAGATTGATCGTGTTGCCGGGCAAAGCACTCGGCATGTTTTCTTCCATCCATACTTGTAATTGTTGCGGCATCACGTTCGGGACGGCATACAAAACACCCAGAAACGTAAAAGTCAGGATAAGAATAATCTTCCATCTTTCGATGTGCAGCATTGTGGCTACCCTTTTTTCTCGGATGTTACCTTCTTCTCGGACGGCAACGACTTGGAACGCATCATCATAATGGTCGAACGCAGGGCATGAATTTGCACACCTTCAGCAATATCAAGAATTACTTCATCACTGCCAACCGTCCTTCTGACCGTCGCGATCAGACCGCCACCAGTCACCACCTTGTCCCCTTTTTGCAAACCACCCACCATTCTGCGGTGTTCCTGCAACCGCTTATTCTGCGGACGAATAACCATAAAATAGAAAACTGCCAGAATAAGAAGGATCGGCACCATTGACAGCAGCATGCTTCCACCTTCGGCGACTGTTTCTGTCGTGGCTTCTGCAAATGCGGGGCTAATAAACATATTATTCTACTCCAATTATAGGAATGTTGATAGGACTGCACTATATTGCTCAATAGGTCTAAAAAAACAACATAAATCTGTGATTTCAGAGTCAGGGGTAATCGCACGAGTCAGATGTGACGCTGATAAAAGATCTTTGTCCAACCGCGACGGTAAAGCGATACTCCCTATTTCCGACCACCATTGAGTGCTGAATGGGCAGAAGTCCGCTTTTTACTATCTCCTTACCGCCTATCTGAACAAAGGAAATCGACACAGGTTTACCAGAGTCATACCAAGCTTCAGGACTTCCGTTCGTGTTCACCGCAGACACACCCTCCCCGGTCACAGTAATCGTTCCTTTTCCAAAAGCCACGTTTCCGTGCGGCCCTCTGTATACAGGCGTATTCATAACAAAACGCTTGGTGATGGAATCGCTGCAATTCCTTGGCGGACTGGCAGCTTCGATTACAAAAGACATCCTTTCCGCCTTGATACCCGCATCCAGTTGCTTTTTGACGAGATCCGTTAACTGCTTAAACTCGCCGGTTGGTACTTCCTGCTGGTACTTGGTTTCCAGTTGCTTGTAACGCACCTGTGTTGACTGTACTTCCGAACGCAGGGAAGTGATGGTTTGCTCAAGTCCCTTCCTCTCTTCCTTAAGATTTACCGCCTGCTGCTTGTAAGCAACCTCGCTGCTACGAACATTCTCTGCGCCCCACCAGTAAGCGACACAACACAACGACCCGACGATGATCAAAAACCACATAACATTTCGCCGCCGCTCTTCCTTGCGCCGCTGATACCGTCCTCCTGAATTCTGCATCATAAAACTCATATTCGCACTCCAGTATTTTGATACTATCTTTGTAAAGCATCCACGCCTAAAGGGCAAGAAACGACAATTATTTCCCCGGTGGTTTAATAAGCTGATCCCCACCTAGCAAGATTTCCGGAGCGGAAAATTCTCCAATGCTTCGAAGGCCAATGCGCATAATCAGTTTCGTCTCGTCGTCGCCAGAAGCCTCATCCGCAACATTCCGCGATCCCATAACCGAAAAGGTGAAGCACTCGTCCGAATAGTCAATTCCAGTGGACGCATTCCTAAGGCCAGGCTGATCTCCTAAATCCATAAGACCGGAAGCACGAAATTTCCAGCTCTTTGTAATATTATATGTCCCACCCGTTTGAATCTGCTGCCGTGACTCCGTAAAACCCGTTCCAGCAACAGCCGCCGTATAGAGGTACCTACCCTCCAGACGAAAACGATCATTGCCTCCACCTGCCTGTATTTCATGCCGTCTGGTGGCCAGCGTATCGTTATCAAGCTGAAAGCGGTAATCAACATCCATATATTTCGACAGCCCGATTTTTATCTGCCCAACGAAATCAGAGTGACGGTCTTCCAAACCGGAACCCTCTGGAAAAATCATATCACCATAAAAACGATAACTCTGACCTAGAAATATCCTGCCGTATCTTCCATCATCCCCGTACCAACCTGCTTTCACACCGTAATTCAATCTTCCACCATCCTCCTGACGATCAATGCCGGGATACCTGTTTTCACTGAACAAGTTATTGGTGTCAAACTGGATGTCGATGCTGTCTTCATTTGGGATAATGTCGTTTTTTTCGTTAACCATAGGACTAACGCTAACACCCACCGAAGGCTCGATGATTATCTGCGACCGGCGCATAGGCCTAACCATCGGATAGCTGGAAATCACACTAGCCGTCACCATGCCACGAACCGTCTCTGGATTGCTATCAAGCGCGGGATCAATATCGGCGGCATCGCTGTTTTGCACTCCGTAGACATCACCACGCCCGTCCAGCGCGGCAACAGTTACAAGCCCCAACGAAGACACATCGCGCCGCTCCCATCCAGCCGTGACGGAAGCCCTCTGCACATCCTGACTATCACTATCGCGAACCAGCCCTAGCGCAGACGCACCAATTTGCCATCTCCCACCCAATAGAGAATTAGGCTCCCCGATCATCGTATGTTCCATCATCGGAAAAATATACGGCTGATCCGGTCTAACACCCAAACGCACATCCTGAAATCCGAAAGCACTAATGCGCGAATAGTCCCGTCCAGAGAATCGTTCAGCGTATATTTGGCTGTTAAGTACGTTCTCTCTGGAAATATCGTAAAGACGAAGATATTCCTTATCCGTCGAGCGTGAGAAACTAACCCCGCTCCTCCACATATCGTTCAAATCAAACAATCCCTCCGCAACGATATGACCGCGCTGGCGACTGGTTTCAACCCGCCCGTCCTCCTCCTTGCGGTCGGAATTAGCTGTACTAACATTAATCTGAAGCTTGCCGTTTTTAAACCGCTCGCGCCATTCTCCCTCTACCAACGTTCCGGCCAAAGCTGTTGGCTCAACTTGCAAGGTCATGTCCCTGTTTGGTGCTATATCGTAATAATATCCAACCTTCAAATGCGTTCCGAGTTCCGTCGTCCAACCGTATTCAGGACGCAAAAAACCACTTTTCCGTTTTAGCGTTGGATCAGGATGCGAAAAAATCGGCGAATAAGCGACAGGCATGCCCATAAGCTCCAGCCTTGCATTTTTGTAGTTGACCTTTTTAGTATCAGCGTCATGAACAACCTTATCAGCTTTGATCTGCCACAACGGATGCGGATCAGCCTCACAGACTCTGCATACTGTATAAGTAGCATCAACCATAACGGTTCTTTTACCGTCGTTTTCACGCCGCGCCTCGCCCGCCGTAAATCGCGATCCGTCAGCTAGCAGAGACAGCAACTCTCGCACAAAACCATCTTTCATATTATTGTGAAGCTCAACGGCCTCTGCGAAATGCACGTCCCCACTTTCGTCCAGAAGAGATACGTTGCCGGTTGCCTCCACTCTGTCTTCGTTAAGATGATAAACAATCCTGTCTGCACGCAAAATCTGTTTGCCCTGCATCAGTTCTACATCGCCAACCGCAGTCACGGTCTGCTTTACGTCATCGCTCGACAATGCTTTGGCGGTGAAGTTGACGGGCAAATCGCGAGTCTCGCCTTTCATGGACAGCACGCTCGCATAACCGGCAGAAGCACCAGTCATAAGAAATAGCATCGTTAAAATGATTATTCTGAAGAACATGCCCGATTTTCCTGAAAATTCAGTGGGATGTCAACAGCTCCCTATCACTTCGCCTTTAGGAAGGCTGGCATATCTTCACCGAAAGTACCGTTATTCTTCTCGGATAAGATATTGTGATGCTCCTCGTGGCGGCTTCTTTTTTTCTGTGGTGGTGAACTACTTTCAACATGTTTCCGCTCGCTCTTTTTTTCAGGACACTTACGGCGCGGTACTCGCGCTCTTTTAGGACGTTGAGGAGCCTCGGCAACGATGGAAGTTTTATCCTGCGAAACGATTGCCTCCCCACCGATACCATAAACCTCGATCTTTTT
>JAGLRU010000373.1 GCA_023136145.1 Alphaproteobacteria bacterium | reverse complement strand
AAAATCTGTTTTGCCAATGAGATTGGCAATATCATGAAAGAACATGGAATTGATAGTCATAAAGTCATGGATATTTTCTGCATGGATACCAAACTCAATATCTCTACGGTTTATCTGAAGCCGGGTTTTGCGTTTGGAGGGTCATGTCTGCCAAAGGACTTACGCGCCCTTCGCGCCAGTGCCATACAAAAAGGTCTAAAAACGCCGATTTTTGACTCAATGCTGACGGCTAACGAAGAGCAAGTAAACCGCGCCTATCAAATGGTGCTGAAGTCCGGCAAAAAGAAAATCGCCATGCTCGGTCTTGCTTTCAAAGCTGGAAGCGATGATCTGCGGGAAAGTCCTTTGGTTTCTCTGGCAGACCTGCTTATCGCGGATGGATTCAAGCTTTCCATTTATGACCCATCCGTTTCTCAAGCCGCCAATATGGTCGGTGCGAACCAGAAATATATTCGTGAAGGCATACCCCATATCTCCCGTTGCCTTGTTTCCACTCCGGAAGAATTGATGGAAAAAGCTGAGTTGTGCATTGTCGGAAATCATGGCAAGGATTTCAGTAAGATTTTGGAAACGGCAAATGATGATGTACATATCCTTGATCTGGTGCGTCTGAAAAACCCTGCCAATGAAACACGCGAATCCTACACAGGCATCTGCTGGTAAAGATGGAAAAAATGAGTGCCCCCAAGAACGATAGCGGAAACAATCATCGCATATCTGGAATCGTGGGTTTTTCTATTTACACTCTTGGTCTTTTTGCTGCGGCATCCCTGTTGCAATATGTCAGCATTGAGCCAATTTCCAGCCAGCTTATCGCTATTATCGGCACTCTTGCTATTTGGCGATATTCTTGGGGGATGGTGCATTTCTGCCGTTCTCTTATTTATCGCAAAATAGTCTTTCCCGACATGCGCGTACAGGCGGAAGCTGGCGGTAATCATCTGATGCCTCCGCATATATACCTACTGTTGACAAGCTTCCGCATAAATTCCGAAACTACCATTCTCGTATATAATGCTGCAATCCTGGAAGCCATCAATTGCGGCATTCCTGCAACGATTATTGCCTCCATCGTGGAGAGTTCAGATGAGTCACTTATCAAGGAATTATTCCTGCGAGCTAACCCTCCAGAACATGTACGATTGCAATTCGTGCGTATTCCGGGCACTGGCAAACGGGATGGTCTTGCGCAAGGATTCCGCGCTATTTCAAGAAATATGCCTGCACCGGACTCTCTGGTAGCTGTCATTGACGGAGACAGCGAACTCGAAGACGGATTGATCCGAAAATGCGCACCCTTCTTCTCCATGATGCCTAAGCTTGGTGCTTTAACGACCGATGAAGATTGCGATGTTGAAGGCAGCGAAATCATGACACAGTGGCATCAACTGCGCTTTGCACAACGGCATATTCTAATGTCTTCCATGTCTTTGTCCTGCAAGGTTCTGACCTTAACGGGACGTATGTCTATGTTCCGTGCAGATATTATCACAGACCCTAGCTTTATCAGCCATGTAGAAACGGATTCAATCAATCATTGGCGTTTAGGCTATTTCAAGTTTCTCACCGGTGATGATAAATCAACGTGGTATTGGATAATCAAAAACGGATATGACATGATATATGTTCCAGATGTATTGGTTCATACCATAGAACATCCGCCGTCAAAGAGCTTCTTCAAAGCAACATCAATACTAATGCTGCGGTGGTTCGGTAATATGCTGCGAATAAATGGACGCGCTATTACGCTTGGGCCTGCACGCATGGGACTTTTTGCATGGTGGTGTACTTTGGATCAAAGAGTATCAATGTGGACATCGCTGACTGGTCCTACCTTCGCCTTTTTCCTTTCTATAAAATATTCGTGGGCATTTGTTTTTATCTATCTGGTCTGGATCGGGTTTACGCGCTGGATCATGACATTAATGATGCTATCGGCTCGTCCGCGCGTTAGCTGGTATTATCCTTTTCTTATGTATTACAACCAGATATGGGGTTCCTGCATTAAAACCTATTCTTTCTTCAGACTGGATCGTCAATCATGGACCCGTCAAAAAACAAGCATTGATCGCAATCTAACGGGAGTGCAACAAATGATTCTCAATGGATCATCACTGCTGCTGCATGGTGTAGCGATATTAGTTTTTATCACAATAGTCGGACTTCTGTCTGGTGTACTGGAGCTATCATTTTTTGGATTTCAGTAACCATTCGTCAAAACTGGAAATAAAGAAAGGGTGAATAGCTCATTGCGAGCAAACGAGACACCGCAATCAGAAAAAACCCGACAGCACAGAGCTGCATATAAATAGGCATTTCACTTTTTATCGCAACGCTTTCTTTGGAAAGCATAACAGGCTGGCGATAACGTGCGAAAAAAGGCTGTATAAAAACAATCACAATGCCACCCGCCAAAGCACAAAGCGCAATGTCCTTGATTTGCCAGCGCAATGTTTCACTAACAGCAATACCGTTTAAACCTGCCATGCCTTTATAGAATGCCAGAGCCTCTCCGATATGTGCCGAGCGAAACAAAACCCATCCTAGCATAACCGCCAGCAAGGTCGCTGTTGTTGCAATAATGCGATAAAATAAGGGCGAAGGCACGACGGGGTTTACGCCCATCAATCGCTCAATCGCTAAAATAGCACCATGCCATCCGCCCCAGAGAATAAATGTCCAGTTAGCACCATGCCATAGCCCTCCAAGCAACATCGTCAAAAACAAGTTGATATAGGTTCGCATTTTTCCTTTGCGATTGCCGCCCAGTGGAATGTAAAGATAATCGCGCAGCCATGTCGATAAGCTGATATGCCAACGCTGCCAGAATTCTGTGATGCTACGGCTGATGTATGGGCAGTTGAAGTTCTCGATAAAACGGAAGCCCATCATCATCGCCAGTCCAACCGCCATTTCGCTATAGCCGGAAAAGTCGAAATATAGCTGTATTGTATAAGCAGCACAGCCAAGCCACGCATCGGCCATACTTGGACTATCGAGCGCAAAAGCTGCATCTGCCAGTGGTGCCACCGTGTCAGCTATCAATACTTTTTTTGAAAAACCAAGCATAAAGCGATATGCACCCTCGGAAAAAATATCCAGCCCATGACGACGACTTTTAAATTGCCCTGCTAAATCTTTATAGCGCAGGACAGGCCCTGCAATCAGATGAGGAAACAATGTAATAAAAGCGGCAAAATCGAATAAATTTTTTGTGGCAGGAGTATCACGCCGCCAAACATCGACGATATAACTGATCCCATGAAAAACAAAAAAGGAAATACCAATCGGAAGCAGGACTTCTATAAATGAGTCGGGAGGTTCTATACCGGCTTTTATAAAAACAGTAAACAGACTGTTAATGCCGAAATTCCAGTATTTGAAGTAGCCCAAAGCCAGTAAATTAACACCGACACCAGTTCGTAAAAGCCATTTACTGCGCGAAGAATCCCGCCATTTTTCAATACCAAGCGCAATCAGCCAATTCCAGAGAATAATGCCATAGAGCAAAGCTAGAAAGTCAACTCTCCACCAAGCATAAAAGATCGAGCTTCCAGCCAGAATAGTGGCAGACCTCCAGCGCGATGGAGCAAGATAATAAGCCGTAAGAAATAAAGGCAAAAACAAAAATAAAAAAACCGGAGAAGCGAAAACCATTGTTTATTACCTTATTTTAATCCCTCCGCAGAGGCAGCATACAAAGACCCTTCGCCGTCCGAATATTGCTTAGGATATTAGCGGGAGAAATACTGCCGAAAACAAGGCTGGTCACACCCGATGTCTTCAGAATAAAACGAATATTTTCCTCTATCACATCTGCGACACCCATATTACCGGAAGCCAAACCCTTTTTCACCAGAACTGCCTTACCATGCTGTCGCGCATAATCAATAACCTCTTTTTCAGTAAGGTAATTCTTATTATAGGACACCATCACAGCGTCAGATAGGTCAACAGCACGTCGCCCTCCCTCAACGGAATAAGTCGAAACTCCAAAGCTCCGAATTTTTCCCTGTTCCTTTAACCTCGACAACGTTTCAAGGACGGGAGTATCGTTGATAATTTCAAGATCGTTTTTGGATGAATGCACCAGTACGCAATCCAAATACTCCGTTTTAAGCTGCCGTAAGCTACGTTCTACACTTGTGCGCGTGTGTTCAGCGGAGAAAATATATTCGGATTTACCGTTATTAAATTCCTCACCTGTTTTAGAAACGATAAAAAAATTTCGGCGACGAGAACCCATCAACGCACCAAGACGCTCCTCGGATGTACCGTATGCGGGAGCGGTGTCTATAAGATTAATTCCTTCCTCTATACACAGATCAAGCAGAGAGGAAATTTCTCTATCGGAAGGAAGAGAAGCACCCTCCCATCCCGGATATTTGACACCCCGATTGCGTCCAAACTTAACAGTACCAAGTCCGAGAACGCTAACTTTCTCACCAGTCAAAGCGAAAAAACGATGCGGAAGTTTATCTAAATCCGCTGCCATACCGCCAATTCCCATGGATAAAGCCCGATTTCCACTTCTGGAAGGCAGGGCGGAGCCGTCACGGGCGATGGCGTAACCCCGCCGCGTTTCAGCCAATCAAATATATTGTCGGAAAGAACTGGAACTAACGTCATTTTCGTCGGCCATGCAATCAGCACCCTCCCACGCTGCTGAACGCAAGGTCCCGGAGGAAGATTACCTTCCGGATCAAACGGCTCGGCTCGATCGCCGTACCAGCTCGCCCATTCCCTGTTCTCCCAGTCGATGGCAGGGAAAATCTCTTTCATTTCTTTTTTTGCAAACTGTAGTGCTTCGACTTCAGATATTTCCGCGCCTTTTTCTGCCACATTCCCACCGAGATACCAGACAAATTCGTCTTTCCCAATCGGATGGCTGGTAATAGTTACGCGCGGCTTGGGATTTCCAACAATTCCATGCCCGTAGAGCGCGTAAGGCATCGATTTTACCATAATCTGCCTTAATGGGCGACGCTGAGTATGCTGCTCTTCAATCTTCATCAAGCGAAGTGCCGTTTCATTCCCAACACCTGCCGTAAAGATAATCGCCTTCGCCTTTAATGCCACCCCCTCAACAGCTACATGCCCATCCGGCAACATTTCCTGTGGCTCCCCCTTCAAGAGTCTCCCCTTAAGATGCCCGGCGAGCGATGCGACGAGAGACTTTATTTCCAACACCTTTTCCTGCATTTCATAGACAGGGCCGCGAAACTTTTTCCGATCCTTCAGCACATCAGGTAACCATTCATGCTTTAGTTTCATCGTTTTCCCGTTTAATGCCTTCGAAGCAGCAAAAACCGTCATGCTAGAAATAAAGGAAGTTCCAGCCGAAAACATCACCTGAGAATCGCTTAAAAATTTTGTGCTGGAAAGGTCAACCTCACCCCAACCCTCAAAACACGCATCCCACCGTTCCGGCATTTTGGAGATGTTTTCAGCTTGTTTCGTCACCATCCCTTGCAACGTATATTTCTGCCCACCGTGAACCATGCCTTGTGAAGCGATAGTCTGAACCCCGCCCAAAGAATCTTTTTCAATCAGAATCAGGTTATATCCGGCGCGTTGAAGACGGCTGGCGATAAATAATCCAGCAATGCCGCCGCCAAAAAGAATTATGTCATAGTTCTGAGTCATGGCATCATCCTAAAGAAATAAAGCAAGACTTACAATAAAAGCCAGAACACCCCATACCAACTGCTCCCTGACCGTCCGTTCCTTCCACAAAAAGGCACTTAACACTAGAATAACCGGAGTAGTCGCAGCTTGAACCGTCACCACAACGCTAACTGGATTAATCGATACCATCTGGTAAAACTTTACTAGCTCAGTTGCCATAAAGAAAAAGCCAGCCAGTAGCGCAGCTTTATGAAACAGCGCGCCCTTCAAAACTGCAATCCTTTTCCTGTTCAATGCAAGGGACAGGAAAAGCAGCACCGTGTTCGACACCAACAACAACGAGAACCAATTGGAATTTTTAGTCAACACATGATCAAGGGAGGACAGAAAAACCGATAAAACCACCAGTTTAATATATGTGATCTTTCCACGACGGCTCAGATCGGACAGATGCCCCTTAAAAAAGAAAGCTGCTGATAATACGCACAGACCCAACGCAGC
>JAGLRU010000372.1 GCA_023136145.1 Alphaproteobacteria bacterium | reverse complement strand
AAAGTGTCAAATTCCAATTTTGAATTGGCATTGTCCATTTTTTTGTAGCGTTTTGGATACCCATGTAGAGTAACTTTAGCAAGCTGTTTTCATTAGGAAAAGCTTCTTTGGTTTTGGTGAGCTGTTTGATAAGAGGTGTCAAAACCCCGTCCCTGCCAGTCAGAGCTTGACCGTTTTGTATGGCTGAAAGGGCGGTATCAAAATCAAAGTTTTCGAAGTTCTTATGCATCTGTCATTTCCTTTTTTTACAATATTAACGAAATGACACAGAATTTCTAACACTTCCGGTTCCATCGCTGCATCATGTGTGAACTTCCGCCGCTTCCATTTGTGAAACGTCTTCGGGTTTAGATCATAGCGTTTGGTCAGTACAGCTATGCTCTCTTGACTATCTTGGATTGACTAACGTACTGCCTCTGTCGTGTGGGCGCACTTGTGTAATATCTGTCCCATAGTTTTTCCCTCCGTATGTGGGTATATATTATTCCATCACACCGTGGGGCTAAACATATATATGACCTACATAATAACTTTGTATTTTAACATGTTGTGGTCCGCAACTGTTTGATTTTTTACTGGAATGTGGGCATTTGAACGTTTTGCAGCTGGGCTGTTAAATTTTTTCGCAATTACTTTCAGAACATCCGGTTTCATGAATCTACTCATTACGGCATTTTTAATAAACTCATCACCCTCCATTGCCACTTCTGCCAGAACACTATGATCTTTTATTTCTTCTAAGTTAAGAGCAGGAATATCAGCCTCTGTTATCATGTCAGTTAATACCGTATCCATAATTTTTTCCCCGTCTAACTCTTTGTTTCGCCATGCCAGTAATCATTTCTAGTAAAATATAGTTTACTATTTTATATTTTTATCTTTACTGGTAAGCTATATTTAACTATTATAGCAGTATACTGAAAGTGGGTAAAAAGGATTTTACCAATGGCGCACATGATATGGGGCAAGGTTTTCTACAAAGAGCACTTCGCTGGCTTCCTGCGGGAAGAACCGGGCGAAGGGGCTTCGTTCGCTTATGACGCCAGTTATCTGAGCGCAGGACATCCGGAAATTGCCTATACGCTGCCCTTGCAGCCTGAGCCCCACATCAGCCAGTCAGGTCTGCATTCTTTTTTTGATAACCTTGTTTCCGAAGGCTGGCTGGAAGACGCTCAAACGCGTTTGCTTGGCAAACGTGCCGTCTCCCGTTTTAAGCTTCTGCTCGCTTTCGGGCAGGATTGCGCGGGTGCTGTTTCCGTCATTGATCCTGAACCGTCCGCTATCAGTCAGACGCTTCTTGATATGAACGACCCGAAACAAGCCGCCATTCTGACAGGACGCGCTTCTCTTTCCGGCGTTCAGCCAAAACTGGCCGCTATCGAAAAGGATGGAAAATTCTATCCGGCGCGAGTTGGCGAACTCAGCACCTATATCGTCAAATTTCCGTCACAGAAACATGCTGACCTTATCGAGAACGAATTTCTGACGATGGCGGCGGCAAAGGCTCTGTTGCCGGGCGATCTGATCGCCGAGGTCAAAATGAAACCCATTGAGGGGTTTTCCAAACTTGCCCTACTGGTCAAGCGTTTTGATCGCGGAACCGGCAAGGAACGCTTTCATTTTGAAGAACTCAATCAATTGCTGGGCAGGCCATCCCGCGCCAAGTATGACGGTGCGCATAAGGATATGGCCGATTTCATCCGCATGACTCCCGGATGCCTGCTGGCAGATAATTACAAGCTTTATTTGCGTATCCTCGCGGGGCTTCTTCTCGGTAACACCGATATGCATCTCAAGAATTTCGCGATGTTTCACACCGCCACAGGATTTCTACTGACACCCATCTACGATATGGTCGCCACAGCCATCTATGATTATAAAACAATAGTGCTGAAACTGGGCGGCGCAAAAGATTTGCCTATCGGCAGCCTAAAGCCGAGGAATCTTATCCGTCTGGGAGAAGAATTCCAGCTTAATAAGGCAACAATCAAAATGGCTCATGATCATCTCGCCAAATACCAGAATGACGCAAAAGACGCTGTTGCAGAAGGAAAAATCGGCGACAGTTTTATCAAAGATAAAATCATCGACCACATGGAAAAAAGATGGAACGGAACAT